>CANRIJ010000001.1 GCA_947630635.1 uncultured Spirochaetaceae bacterium
CCCCGGCCTCTTTTGCGCCCCTGTCCATCTCCCGGTGGAGGTAGGATTTTGTCACCGTGAAAATGCGGTCGGTGGGTTTCACCCCATACAGGCTCTTGATATAGTCCCGCATTTCTTCACAGAGGAAGGCGGGCATTTGAATGACCCGGTTGCTCTTAGGGGTCTTGGGGTCGGTAATCACATCCTTGCCCTTAATCCGCTGGTAGGACTTGGAGATGGTGACGGTCTGTTTCTCAAAGTCGAAGTCGCCAGGAGTGAGGGCCAGCAGCTCCCCCTCCCGGACGCCGCACCAGTAGAGCATTTCAAAGGCGTAATAGGAAAGGGGCTTGTCCATCATGGCCTCGGCGAATTTCAGATACTCCGCCTTTGTCCAGAACAGCATTTCCCGTCCCTTTGGCTTTCCCATATTGCCCGCCTGGGCAGCGGGATTGACCTTTAGATTGTAGTGCCGTACCGCATGGTTGAACACGGCGCTCAACTGATTGTGCAGCGTTTTTAAGTACACCGGAGAGTAGGGCTTGCCGTTCTTGTCCCGGTAACCCAGCATTTCATTCTGCCAGGCGATGACCTCCTTGGAGTGAATGTCGCACATCTTCCGCTTGCCGAAGTACGGCACCAACTTCTTGTAGAGGATATGCTCTTTCGTCCCCCAGGTGTTTTCCTTGATACGGCCTTTCATGTCCGCCACATAGACAGCCACGAAGTTTTCAAAGGTCATTTCCAGGTCGGCGGTCTGTTGTTGCAGGAATGTCCGCTCCCACTCCAGAGCCTCCCGCTTGGTGGGAAAGCCCCGTTTCATTTTCTTTACTTTCTTGCCCGTCCAGTCCTCGTAGTAAAAGGACGCATACCATGTGCCCTTTGCCTTGTCTTTGTATGCCGGCATTGTGGTTCCCTCCTTATTGTCTGTCCCGCAGCCCATAGAATTTTTCCTCGAAGTAGCGCCTGCTTACCCGTCCGGGAATGGTGAGAAAGCCTTTTTTCTTCAGCTCCTCGTTCATCTCCCGCACCAGCTTGTAGGCGTAGGGCTTGGAAATGCCCAGCTCCCTGGCGACCTCCTCTGCTCTCACAAACAGCTCCTTTTCCATGGTCAGCACCTCCTTATTTTAGTTTCGCAAATATGTTAATGTCACCATCTTCATTATACATTAACATAAGTGTTAATGTCAAGAATTTATTTCGCATTTTTGTTAAAGATTATCTTGCATCTTTCGCTTTTTTGCGCTATACTATTGGCAAAGGCGGTGGGATATTATGACAGTCGGAGACAAGATAAAGAAAATCCGCACCTTTCGAGGCATGACACAAAAGGAATTGGGGCTTGCTATCGGCTTTGAGGAAAAGGGAGCGGACAACCGGATCGCCCAGTATGAGACGAATTACCGTGTTCCGAAACGGGAACTGCTGGACAAGATGGCCGAGGCGCTGCGGGTAGACCGCCAGAACTTCTACACCATCGCCCCCGGCTCTGCCGAGGACTTCATGCGGACATTCTTCTGGCTGGACGAGGACAGCCCTGGCGCTATCCGCCTGTTCCAACTTGTCCGCAATCCGGGCAGAGCAGGGGCCGCTGATGATACCGCTGTACGGTACAATGATAGCGATGACTGGCCCGCACACCCTCCCGTGGGTATGTACTTCCAGTATGGCCTTGTGGACGAGTTCATGCGGGAATGGCTTTTTCGTCAGCAGGAGTTACACGCCGGGGAGATCACCAGGGAAGAGTATTTTGAATGGAAACTCAACTGGCCCCATACCTGCGACGATGGCCTGGAAAGCGAATATTATATCCCTTGGCGGAAAAATAAATAAGACAAGCAAAAAAACCGCCCTGCTGAATTTGTCGTTCAGCAGGGCGGTTTTGCTTGTCCTTTTGGGATTTTTCTCTTGAGAATACCGGGCGGACACAAATAGTATCAATCCAGTATCAAGAGCAGTATGGACGGGCAAAAAAGCCTGTATTCATGCGGGTTTTCGCCGTTTCGAGCGTCATTCCCACTCAATGGTTCCTGGCGGCTTACTGGTTATATCATAAAGGACCCTATTTACTCCCTTTACTTCGTTGCATATCCTGGATGCAGATCTCTCAAGAACATCATATGGCATTCTGTACCAATCTGCTGTCATGGCGTCCTCACTTGTAACAGCCCTTAGAGTACAGACTTCCCTATATGTTCTCTCATCGCCTTGGACTCCAACTGATTTAACAGGAAGCAGGTCTGCAAGTGCCTGCCAGATTTTATTATAGAGTCCTGCTTTTCTGATTTCCTCAATGAAAATACTGTCGATATCTCTGAGGGTATCAAGACGCTCTTTTGTGACTTCTCCGATGCACCTGACTCCAAGTCCGGGACCTGGGAAAGGATGTCTATCGACAAGCTCCTCGGGAAGTCCAAGCTCTCTTCCGAGGTCTCTCACTTCGTCTTTAAAGAGCTCCTTTAAAGGCTCCAAAAGCTTCCACTTAAGGTCCTTTGGAAGACCTCCTACATTGTGATGGCTCTTTATAGTCGAAGATGGACCGCCCGTAGGACTCTTTGACTCGATTACATCTGGATACAGCGTTCCCTGGGCAAGATAGCTTATGCCCTCAATGCTTCTAGCCTCTCTATAAAAGACATCTATAAAGACCTTTCCTATTATCTTTCGCTTTGCCTCTGGCTCTGTTACGCCCTTTAAAGCTGTCAAGAACTCATTCTCTGCATCAGCATAGACAAGATTCATATCAAAGTGCTTGCCAAAGAGATTGAGAACACTCTCTGCCTCATTCTTTCTGAGCATGCCATTATTAACAAAGACGCAAGTCAGATTCTTTCCAATCGCCTTATGGATAAGAAGAGCCGCTACAGAGGAATCGACTCCACCAGAGAGACCGCAGAGAACCTTCTTATCTCCTACTTCCTCTCTTATTCTCTTAATCTCATCATCAATGAATGATCCCATGCTCCAATCAGGCTTTGCCTTGACTACATCAAGAACAAAGGACTTGATCATCTCAAAGCCCTCTTTGGTATGAACTACCTCAGGATGGAACTGGACCCCAATTAGCTTTCTCTCAAAATCCTCTATTGCGGCATTCTTGCAATCGTCAGTAGAGGCAATAATCTCAAAGCCATCTGGGATACTCTCAACTGAATCCCCATGGCTCATCCAAACCTGAGTATTATCATGAACACGTGAGAGAATCTCAGCTTTTCTATCGATATAGGACAAATGAGATATCCCGTACTCTCTTCTGCCAGATGATACGACTCTGCCGCCAAGGCTCTTAGTCATAGCCTGAAGGCCATAGCATATTCCAAGAATGGGAATTCCAAGAGAGAAGATACCCTTATCGGGCATTGGTGCATTCTCCTGGTTTACAGAACATGGTCCGCCAGATAATATGAGGCCCTTAATATTCTTCTCTTTGATCTCAAGAGGTGTTATTGTGCACGGCACAATCTCAGAATAAACGCCGCACTCTCTGACACGACGAGCAATAAGCTGACTGTACTGAGCACCAAAGTCTAGAACCAGAATAGTATCATGCGACATTAGGTTTTCTCCGTTTCGCTCTCTTTTCTATGAAAAAATGAGATTCTATAATCATCCAGACCCTTAAAGGCCTTAGATACCCCAAGATATAGTATAAGGCCAAGCACTGCACCGACTCCGCCTTGAATCAGATTTGGGACAACCTCTACAAGTGCCTCAGAATATGTTGTCAAAAATAGGCCAGTTAGAGAGAAATATCCCAAGCTCACAGCAAGCGTGCCTACAACGCCTGCAGCGATTTTTCTCCAGATTGGCGTCTTTGTTCCATTCACAATTAGGCCAATCAAGAGCCCCTCCACACCATGGACCACGAATGAGATTGGAGCATACTGGGCATAGCCTCCAATTAAATCAGAGAAGGCAGTGCCTAGGCCCCCGGCTATAAAGCCCAATACAGGACCGAAGGAGTAAGCCAAAAAGGAAACAGCAACATCGCAAAGAGAAATATAGCCACCGGTTGCAGGAGTAGGAATTCTGACAATAGTCGTAAACACAGCTACAATAGCGCTAGATAGTGCAATCAGCACAATTTTAAAAGCAGTTCTTTTCATCTCACAGAAATATTACAATTAATATCGGAATTGTTACAGAGAGAATAACCTCCACCCCAGAAAGAAGAGAAAAGCCCATCTTAGCCTCCCTCCTTCCATTTCGTCCAAAGCCTCTCTCTTCAAGAGATGATGAAAACGAAGGAACCATCTTAAAGGAGTTGATTATCAGCGCTATTAAAAATGGTATTGCCTTATAGCCGCGCTTACCCTCTCTGAGGCGCATTGAGAGAGACATTCTTATGCTCTCATATAGGCTTGCAACATAGGGTATGAACCTGAAGATTAGCGAAAGACATAGGCAAGAAGAATATGGAAGGCGAAACCACCTGAGAGATTTGATGATATCCCTCTCTTTGACGCTTCTGATAAGAATAGCAAATGCCAGTGAGATCAAAATGAATCTCAATGAGACAATGAGGACTTTATCAATTGCCTCATGAGTGAGAATGACAAGGCTCCCGATTTCAAGTAGAGGCACTCCTCCTCTCTCCTCAAGGGGAGACATTAAAAATAAGAGGAGCACAATTGGGGCAATCAAGAGCATTGTCTTTGAAAATGCCTTAAGGCCCATAGCATCCAAGGAGAAGAGCGCAAAGAGAATAAATAGAAGCGCCAATATGAAAGCATTATCGACAAAGAAAAGAGAAATCGAGAATAGGGGCGCAAACAAAAGCTTTGCCCTAGGATCTATTTTATGTATAGTGCTCTTTCTCTCTATGTACAAAAGCGAGGTCATTTCAGTCTCCCATCCTCTATCAATAGAGAGGCTCCATTAACCAGTGTTGAGAAAACCTCATCATGGGTAATCACAAGTATGCCATCCCCCCTCTCAAGAAAGAGTCTTATACACCTAAGAGATTCATCGTATGTCAAAGCATTGTCAATCTCGTCGAAAATGACAAAATCGCGATCCAGAAGATAGAAAATCGCAACCTGAAGCATCTTTGCCTTTCCGTATGATAGCTTATAGACCTCATCCTCTAGATTAAGCGAAAAGAGCTTGGAAACACTCTCTATCCTCTCTTCCTCTCTTTTGCCGATTTTGCCTTGAAATACAGTCTTCAGCTCATCGAGAACAGTCGGCATATATAGATTCTCAAAGGGATTCTGCATTATATACGAAATGCTTCTTCTCCTCTCTTTATTGTCAAGAGAAACTCCATCGAGCTCTACGCTTCCTTTAGCATTCTTTATCAGACCGCATATCACCTTAGAGAGAGTGCTCTTTCCACTCCCGTTTTCTCCCATTAAGACGACTTTATCTCCGCTCTTTATCTCAAAATGCGGCACATCAAGAGAAAATCCGCTTTTTCCATCGCGTCCATTTCTCTTTAGAAATAAATTTTCGCACCTAAGAGTATGAGAGCACTCGCTCTTTATATCCTCTATATAAGCTGGAAGAGGCTCTTTTGAGTACTTAAAGAGCTCTCCGTTATCTAGGCGCCAAATCTCATCAAAGAGCCCATCATAGACACCTAGGTAGTGCGAACCCAAGACCAAAAACGAGGCATTCTCATTTAGTATTGCCTCCTTTAGACGCTCTCTCCAGTAGATTGAAAGGTCATCAAAGGGCTCATCAAGAACATAGAGTTTTGGAGAGATGAAGAAAATCTCACATAGCCCTGCCCTCTTTTTCTCACCGCCGGACTCTTCAGAGAAGGGTGTTTCCAGAAAACCCTCCATGCCAAATAGAGAGAGCGCTCGTGCTTTCCTCTCATTTTTTTCCCTCTCATCAAGCGCAAGGCTCTCGCTCTCAAACTCCAGATCATCAAATAGAGTTGAGAATACAAGCATTTCATCTGTATTTTGGCTTGTTCTTGCAACATAGCCCATTCTCTCCGGAATATCGAGCTCATTAAGGTCTTTGCCATCGAATTCGACACTCCCCTCCAAGTGCCCTTTATCATAATAGAGGGCACTTCCAGTTAAGATCTTAGATAGCGTGGTCTTGCCAGAATTTGGTGGGGCAATAATAAGAACCCTCTTATTCTCCCCGATCTCTAAATTGAGATTTCTGAAAATAAGCGGGCCATCTTGGTATGAAAAACTAAGGCCCTTAATATTAAGCATCTATCTTTTCTTCTTAGGCCAAGACGGAAGCCTGTCATAGGCCTCTCTAACCATATTCTCTACTCTAAGAGGAAGGTCTTTTAGCTCATCCGGCGTCAATTTAGAGCTGTCAATGGGAGGAAGAATCTCCACATAGATTTTGACAATCCCGAATCTATCAGCGCTTTCAAGGGTCTTTCTGACATTCTTCATCGCAACGGGGACAATTAGCGCTCCGGCTCTTGTTGCCATCTTGAATGAACCAGACTTGAACTCGCCGATTTTTCCATCCTTGCTTCTCGTTCCCTCTGGGAAGATAACCATTGGATAGCCCTTCTCGATGTTCTCAACGCCATCATGAATTGCCTTAATGGCATCCTTAGGACTCTTTCTATTTAGTGGCACACAGTGCAGAAGCCATAAAAGACCATTGATAATAGGAACTCTCCAAAGCTCTTTTTTTGCAACCATTCCAGGCCATCTGCCAGTTGAATAGATTACAGGTATATCAATCATGGAAGAGTGATTTGGAAAGAAGCACATCTTCTCGCCCTTCTTCGGAAGGTTCTCATAGCCGATTATCTCGACAGAGGATCCCAGAAATCCCATGATCCAAAGACAGGCAGCATCAAGTATTGCATGAGGCACAGCCTCTCCAAGTCTCTTCAGATGCAAAAGCCTCAATATTGCTCCAAGTAAAATTGCAACAATGGAAAGGAGTATAAACATAGGGAGAACAAGAATCCCTGCAAAGAATAGCCTAATGTACTTCACTGCCTTTCTCATAGGTCATAGGTTAAATGCTTTTTCCCATTTTTTAAAGAAGCGGAAGAAAAAGGCTATACAATTGAATAGAGTCTGTAATACAGGCCCTTCTTCTCAATAAGCTCTGAATGGGTACCATACTCAACAAGCCTTCCCTTATCGATTGCAAAGATGATATCGCTGTCGATGACAGTTGATAGCCTATGGGCTATTACAATGCTTGTTCTGCCCTTAGAAAGATTGTTGAATGCACTCTGAATAAGCGCCTCGGACTCTGTATCAAGCGAGCTTGTAGCCTCATCAAAGACCAGAATCGGAGGATTTTTCAAGAATACTCGCGCAATGGAGAGTCTCTGCCTCTGTCCTCCAGAGAGCCTTGTGCCTCTCTCTCCAACCTCCGTATCGAGTCCATTGGGAAGGGATTTGACAAAGTCATAGAGGTGAGCATATCTAAGACTATCCCAAAGCTCCTCATCCTTTGCATTGACCTTTCCGTACAAAAGATTCTCTCTGATTGATGCATCAAAGAGGAAGATATTCTGCTGCACGTAGCCAATTGATTCATGAAGTGATTTCTGTGTCACATCGCATATATTTGTGCCATCAATAAGAATCCTTCCGGACTCTGGCTCATAGAAGCGCCCCAATAGGCTCACTATGGTGCTCTTTCCAGCGCCCGACTCTCCGACAAGAGCAACGCGTTTTCCCCCTGGGATTCTCAGATTCAAATGATCGATTACTATATCCTTCCCATCAGATTGATACCTAAATGAGACATCATCAAAGAGTATCTCGCCATTTGAGACTTCGAGCTTTACGGCATCCTTCTTGTCTTTGATCTCTGGCTGAATATCCATAATATCGGTAAAACGCTCAAAGGAGGCAGCGCCTTGGGTAAACTGCTCTGTGAAATTTATAAGCCTATCAATTGGAGGTAGAACCACTGACACATATAGAATAAATGCAACAAGGTCCGATACAGGCACCATATTTAGGGCAACCATGACAACAGAGCCCACTATTGTCACAAAATAATATAACTGCCTCATAAACTGTATTCCCGCCTGATAGTCCGCCATGGTCTTATACATGTTCTCTCTGGAGTTCTTAAGAGTCTCCGATGAGCTTTCGAATTTCTTTTCCTGATAGTTCTCCTTGCTGTAGCTCTTAACCTCTCTTATGCCCTGAATAGAGTTCTCTGCCTGAACATTCACATCCGCAATAGTCTCTCTGATTCTTCTGTTCTTAGCCTTGAGTCTCCTGTTGAATATGATTCCGTAGATAAGCATTATCGGGAGCACAGTTATTGAGATTAAAGAGAGCTTCCAAGAGAAGGCAAACATCAGAGCATAGGCTCCAATTATGGTCGCAACTGATATAAGTATGTCCTCTGGGCAGTGATGGGCGACCTCTGCGATATTAAAGAGGTCATTTGTGATTCTCGACATGATCGTACCGGTCTTAGTGTGGTCAAAATACGAAAATGACAGGCTCTGCAGATGGGAAAAGAGGTCTTTTCTCATGTCATTCTCTATCCATACGCCAAGATAGTGTCCCCAGCGAATCCTTACGTAGTTAAAGAGAGCCTCAAGGGCGTACAAAAGAAGAATAGCGGCAAAGAGAAGGGCCATTATTCTGTAGTTTCGGCCACTCTCGGGCCCTGTGATCATATTTGTAAGGTACCTTACAATAGCGGGAACTATGATTGACAGAACCGATGCAAGAAGTGCAACAGCAAGGTCCAATATAAACCACCACTTATAGTCGCGGTAATAAGACATGAAGCGTCTGAACTGGCCCTTCCTCTTCACTGCCTCTCTCAAGCTATCACCTCTCCTTTTTATTTTCCCTCTTTTTCAAACTCCTTCTTGTAGAAGGCGAGACGCTCTTCAAAAGTCATCTTAGAGAGCCTCTCATAGTCAACACTATGCTCCCTATTTCTATTTTTATCACTAGCTGAGGGGCCTCTTCTAAGGGATTTTCCTCTCCTCTCGCCCCTGGAGGATTGATCATGGCCTCTTCTCTTATAAGAAGAGCCCCTCTTATAGTCGCCTCTTGGGCGCCTTTCTGATCCCCAGTTCTTATATAGGCTCTTATCCTCCACCTCTTCGAGGTTCTCCTCATCGGCCCACTTGACTGGAATCTTCATCTGAATGAAATCCTCGATGGCCTCTAAGCCGTAGATATACTCATCGCAGGCAAGAGTAATGGCCTTCCCGCTCTTTCCAGCCCTTGCAGTTCTGCCAATTCTATGAACGTAGTTCTCGTAGTCCTCGGGAATGTCATAATTGACTACAAGAGAGAGGTCATCAATCTGGAGTCCGCGTGCAGCCACATCGGTTGCAACTAAGAACTCAGTCTTTCCATCCTTAAGCCTATCAAGTGCTCTAAGCCTCTTAGATTGGGACATATCGCCCATTAGATACTCTGCCTTATATCCGTTTTGAGATAGGCGCTTTGCAACCTCCACTGCCTTTCCCTTTGTATTTGTGAAAATCAAGGCAGTATATGGATTGTTTTTCCTCAGAAGACTCAAAAGAAGTGAGAACTTCTCATCCTTTGATACATGATAGAGCTCTTGCTCGATCTTCTTTACGACTATCTCCTCGGGCTCACTCTCTATCTCAACGGGCTCATTCATATAGACCCAGGCAAGATTCCTTACCTTGGTTGAAAGCGTGGCAGAAAAGAGCATTGTCTGCCTCTTTGTCTTATCGCACATCATCCTGAACATCTCTTGAATGTCAGGATAGAAGCCCATATCAAACATTCTATCGGCTTCATCAAGCACAACTATATCAAATTTGGAGAAGTCGATCTTTCTTGAGTGAGCATAGTCCAAAAGACGCCCTGGCGTTCCAACATATAGAGCGGGATCTGATGATATCTCATCATCCTGATTCTTATAGCCAACCCCGCCGTAGAAGCATCCTATTCTATATCCCTCTATCTTACTCGATAGTACCCTCGCATCATCTTCAATCTGAAGTGCAAGCTCTCTGGTGGGAGCGACGACGAGGGCTCTGGATTTGCTATCCTTTAGATACCTATTGAGTATAGTCAGCACAAAAATTGCAGTCTTCCCACTTCCGGTCTTGGACTGGACCATTACGTCTCTCCCGCTAAGTGAAGAGGGAAGAGATAGCTCCTGCACCTTTGTGCACTCCTTAAATCCTGCCTTCTCAACTCCCTCTAAGACTTCTTTCTCCAAATTCAGCTCATTAAATTCCATCTATTCCATTTTCCTTATTTCGTCTTTGATTCTGATAATGTCCTGCCATCGATCTCTCTTCATCTTTACATCGCCTATCTCACTTACAGGAAGGGCTGCCATTGAAGTCGAGGAAATGAAGACGCTATCAAAATACTTGATATCATCATATTTTGGAGCCTCAAAAATGACCTTATATCCTAGTTCCTTGGCAATTTTTATAACTCGTGTTCTTGTAACACCGCTTAAAACAAGCTCGTCCTCTGCTGTATAAAGGCTCTTGTCTGCTATTGCATAGAAATTAGTTCTGGTACCCTCTGTTACTCTCTCTCTTCTGTTTACAAGAAGAGCCTCAAATGCGCCCTTTGACTCAGCCCTCTTCATTGCAAGGGTGCTAAGCAGCCTATTTGAGGTCTTAACAGTAGGCATAAAGCGCTCGCCAAAGAAGTAAATGCACTTAACTCCATCCTCATAGTAGCTATCAGGATAGGCAATCAGATCTGAATAGGTAATGAATATGCCCTCTTCAGAATGGGTAATCCTAAGCTGTGCTGAAGAGATGTCTTCGCACTTGATAAGATTCTCTATCCACTCTGATATCTCAATCTCGCTTACCTTAAGAGGAAGATAGATTTCATCAGAGGACTTTTTGAGCCTCATAAGGTGGTCTCTTAAAAAGACTGCTCTAGAATTGATAACCCTCAGTGTCTCATAAACTGAATAAGATGAAGTCACTGTTGGGGAGAGCACCCCGACTTTGAGAGTATCCTCTTCGACAAGCTTTCCATTAAATATCGCTCTCTTCATTCTATGCCTCACATTTTGAGAATTTCACGAGGCTTTCCGCCATTAGAGGGTCCAACAACTCCTCGCTCTTCCATCATCTCAATAAGACGCGCAGCCTTATTATAGCCAATACGCATCCTTCTCTGCAGATAGCTAGCCGAGGCCTTCTTTGACTCAAGCACTATCTTTATTGCCTCTTCGTAGGATGCCTCATCAGAATCCTCAAAGCTCCAATCCCCATCATCGTCATCGCTCTCTTTCTCCTCTTCAACGGTGAAGATCTCCTCCTCAAGCTGATCAAGGGGACCAGAGTGCTCCTTTGCATAATGGGTTATCATATCAACCTCATCTTCGCTTAAGAAGGCACCCTGTATTCTTCTCAGTCCAGCTATTGCATTCGATGGGTCTAAAAGGAGCATATCGCCCTTACCAAGGAGTGCCTCTGCACCCCCTTCATCGAGTATTACTCTTGAATTGAGATTATTTGCAACTGCAAATGCGATTCTTCCAGGGAGATTTGACTTAATTGTTCCGGTAATTACCTCAGTAGTAGGTCGTTGAGTCGCAAGAACTAGGTGTATGCCAGCGGCTCTCGCCTTTGCAGCAAGACGGGTAATCTGGGTCTCTACCTCATTCTTGGCGACAGCCATCAAGTCAGCCATCTCATCGATAATCAAAACGATGTATGGCATCTTCTCAGACTGGAGGTGCTCTTTCTCGACCTTCTCATTGTAGCTATCGATATTTCTAACTCCGTAATTGTTGAGCATTTGGTATCTTCTCTCCATCTCCTCAACTAGGTAATTAAGCGCCTTTACAACCTTCTTCTGATCAGTAATTACGGGAGTGAGAAGATGGGGAATGCCATTGTAGACAGAGAGCTCTACAACCTTGGGATCTACAAGTATCAAGCGAACTTCCTTTGGCGACTTATGGTAGATCAAAGTGCATATAAATGAGTTGATAGAGACTGATTTTCCCGATCCTGTAGTACCGGCGATTATCATATGCGGCATCTTAGCCACATCAATCACCACAGACTCTCCTGTAATGGTCTTTCCAAGGATCATAGGGATTCTGTAGGACATTGCCTTTGGATCTCGCCTCATATCCCTAACTAGCTCCTTAAAGCCGACCACGGCAGACTTATCATTTGGAACCTCTATTCCAACTGCCTTTTTGCCTCTGATTGGAGCAAGGATTCTAACGCTCTTGCCACCGAGGGCATAATTGAGCTCATTCTCGCGGCTTGTGATTCTATTAATCAGCGTGCCCTCTCCGATATGAAGCTCATACATAGTGACTGTCGGACCCTTTATAATATTCTCGATCTCAACCTCGGTCTTCTGCTGGGCATAGGTATCAACAATGATATTGCCCCTCTCGATAGTATCGCTATCTATATCACTATTTGCGTTTGGATACTCCTTCAGATAGTCAATTGGCGGATAAGAGTATTCTCTCTTTGCTCGCTCGGCTATAGCTGAATACCCATAGAGGGCACTGGAGGTAAGATGAGATATTCCGACTATATTCTCGAAGGAAGTATCATACTCTCTCTTTTCCCTAATATATTCCCTATTGTCTTCAGAGCTCTCTTGTGGGCCGCTATTCTCCTGAAATTGGAAGCGAAGCTGCTCCATCTTGCCTTCATCTCTCTTATCTTCCTCTTTCTTTTCCGGGCTATCGCTCTTAAATGGAGAGAGACTCTTACTGCCCTCTCTCATCTCCTCTCTTATAAATGAGGTCTCCTCACTCTTTGAAGCACTCTTTTCCTTCACCTCAGGCTCAAATTCCTTTGAGGGGAAATGAGAGACTCTGAATTCACTGTCTCTTGTATCCTTTTTCTCGATGTTTTTGAACATTTGGTATCTAGGATGCTCAGGAGAGAGGCTAGAAGGGGCAAATGAGGGGCTCTTTTTCTCCTCCTCTTTCACCTCTTCATTCACCCTTACGCCATTTTGAAGATTCTGAAAGAGCTTATACCTAGGATGATCTGGTGATAGGCCAGAGGGGGCAAATGAAGAGCTTCCATCATGATTCTCTTTTTTAATCTCTCTACTCTGAAAATCTGTCCTAGTCTCTCTATTAAGGGGCTTTTCTCCTAGGTTCTCATCCTTGATGCTATTCATCATCTCAATGGTTGCCTCAAGCATTCCGCCGCTCTTGAATTTGCTTTGGTGTATATCAGGTCGCTCTGTGGTCTTCTCGCTCTCTTTTATAGCCTCTTCTCTCTTCATCTCCTCATTGACTCTGTCCATTACAGACTCACTTTGAAAAGAAGCTGCCTTTGCCTCTTTTTTCACGCTGGGACCATCAAATTGCCTAAAATGAGGTGACTCTATGAAATCAGGAAATTCTATCGGCTCATCGGGTCTTCTGTGAGTGAACTTAGGCTCCTCGCTTTCTTTGCCCTCAGAGGCGTTTTTATCGCCTTTCCTATTCTTCTTCTCCTCTTTTCTTAGTCTATTCTCCTCTCTTTTTCTCTTCCTTTCCTCTCTCTCTTGTCTCTTTTTCTTGTTTCTTGCCTCATCATCAAGCTTATCCAGTGCCTTATTTCTCTCCTTTTCTCTCTTTAGTCGCTCCTTCTCTTCAAGAGCCTCCTTTCTAAGCTCCTCCTTCTCCTTAAGCCTATCGTAGTCTCTCTCCTCTTTGGACTTTCTCCTCTTCTCTCTCCTCTCCTCTATTCTTATTGCCTTCTCTTTCTCCTCATCATACTCTCTCTGATTCTTTTTTCTTCTTCTCTCCTCAAGCTCATTGTCCTTTCTCTGTCTGACAACAGCCTTCTCCTCATCAAGGGCATCCTTGCCAAGATAGAGTCCCTCAGACTCAAGTCTTCTCTTGTTATGCTCGTCCTTGATTCTCCACTTCTCATCCAAAACAGAGGTAAGAAAAAAGAGTACACAGGTAATTGCGATCTCTATGGCAAGAAGCACTAAAAGAAGATACCTCTTAGTCTCATCAAAATACTTCATAACCATATCTGGATGGGGGATGCCCTTCCAGACCCTAAAGAGTATCGCTGCAGTTCCATAGATTAAAAAGAGCGCAAATGGCAGAAACATGCTCCTTGGCTTACGAAGCCTAAAGCCAAAGACTATCGACGACAAAAGGATCAATAAAAGACCAAACTCAACAAGCGCCCACCTTCCGGGTACAATAGAGACATAGATTCCAATCTGACCCAGGACATCCCTAAAAGCGGGAGATAGCACATTATCATATGCCGATAAGACTCCAAAGGTGAGAGAGGCAACTCCCAAAACCATCAGAATAATTGCAATAGTAAGCGAAAACCTGCCGCGATTATGCATCTTTCCTCCACCCAGAAATGACAAGAATATTCCTCTGTTTATCCAAAAGTGGAATATTCAAAGGCTCAATGGAATACTCAAATGAATAGCCCAAAGAGCTCAGATCCTCCAATTCCTCTAAGATGGACTCGCGCTTGGCCTTGTAGAACACCCCTATTCCACTGGGCTTCAGGAGTTTTAGAGTCGAGGGGAAGATATCCCTCAGGGGATGAAAGGCGCGGCAGGTAATCACGTCAAATTCCTCATCCACACTCTCGTAGTCTCTATCGATTAGAGTGGCATTATCGATTCTAAGGCTTGCTAAGACCCCTCTTAGAAAACCGCATCTTCTCTCCATTCTCTCGATAAGGAAGAACTTGGAAGTATCAAAAAGCACACTCAGAACCACACCTGGAAATCCAGCCCCAGTTCCAAGATCTCCGACCTTTGTACCCTCCTTCAAATATTCAGAGAAGACAGGATACGCAGATGCAGAGTCCATTACATGGTTTATGATAATTGATTTTATATCTTTATCGGCGACGAGTGAAAGTGTTTTACTAAACAAGGCAACATCGCCAGCATATCTATAGAGCTTCTCTGCCTTAACATGAAAGTCGGGTACACCAAGCGATTTTAAATAGCTCTCCAGATGGTCAATCATGTCTCTTGCCCCTAAGTGCCATCTGAAGAAGAGCAATGTCAGAGACTCTCAGTCCTGATATCCTTGATGCCTCTCCAAGAGTCATAGGCCTAACCATCTTGAGTTTTTCTCTAGACTCGCTAGATAGCCCATCTACCTTGTCATAATCGAAATCGCTATCGATCTTAACGCTTTCATCCCTTTTGACTCTCTCAATATCAATCTCCTGCCTCTTTAGATAGCCCTCGTACTTCACTTCAAGCTCGACTTCCCTCTTCACTTCATTTGAATAGGATTGAAGAGAGTCAAAGGAGAAGATGCTAACATCTGGCTCTTTAAGCTCATCATAGAGGCTCTTATTCTGAGTCTTTGAGCGATTTCTCTTTAGATAGTCCTTCATCTCGTCTATTTTGGAGAGCTTATCCAATAGGCGCTCATATTTCTCATCGCCTACAAGACCTGCCCTTCTTCCTATTGGAGTGAGGCGCTGGTCTGCGCTCCCATCTCTGAGCTTAAGCCTGTACTCTGCACGGGATGTAAACATTCTATAGGGCTCTTTGGTGCCCTTCAGAGTAAGGTCATCAATCAGAACTCCAATATATGAATCGGTTCTTCCGAGAACTATACCCTCAGCCCCCTTGAGACGCTGGGCTGCATTGATTCCAGCAACAAGCCCTTGGCTTGCTGCCTCCTCATAGCCGCTAGTGCCATTGGTCTGACCTGCAATGAATAGATTTTTCAGAATCTTCGACTCAAGAGTCGGATAGAGATCCAGCGGATCAAGATAGTCATACTCAACTGCATATGCTGGTCTCACAACCTCAACATGCCTCAAGCCCGGAATTGTTCTCATAAACTCTATCTGAACTCTCTCGGGAAGAGACGATGAGAGCCCATTTAGGTACATCTCATTAGTATAGAGTCCCTCTGGCTCAACAAAGATCTGGTGGCGCGGCCTTTCGGGAAAGCGTATAACCTTGTCCTCTATTGAGGGACAATACCTTGGACCTCTTCCAACAATCTTTCCACCATAAAGAGGGCTATATTTGATATTTTCCCTGATTATTCTGTGGGTATCCTCATTGGTATAGGTTATGTAGCAAGAAAGATGGGGTCTATAGACGCTATCATAGTCAAATGAGAATGGCTGGAGAGTCTCATCGCCGCTCTCCTCTTCCAATTCATCAAAATCAATAGAATCCCTATTTACTCTGCATGGTGTTCCTGTCTTCATTCTTCCGACATTAAAACCATACTCCCTAAGCTTTGTTCCAAGCCCTATAGCTGCCCTCTCACCAAGTCTTCCATACTCTCCATCATATTCGCCGATGAAGATCCTTCCTTCCATGAAGGTGCCTGTAGTTAAGACGACAACATCGCTTGATATCCTATTTCCACGCTCTGTGACCACCCCCCTGACAAGTCCATCCTCTATTAAGAGGTCGACAACAGTATCCATGAAAATCCTAAGATTCCTCTCGCTTTCAAGAGTCTTTCTTGCAATAGAGGAATAGAGTGCCTTGTCAGCCTGAGCGCGGGGCGCTTGCACTGCAGGTCCCCTGCTTCTATTGAGAATTCTGTACTGAATCATGGATGCGTCAATAAGGTGCGCCATCTCACCGCCAAGAGCATCTATCTCCCTAACAAGGTTGCCCTTAGCAAGCCCTCCAATAGAGGGATTGCAGCTCATTCTGCCTATAGCCTCGATATTCTGAGTAATAAGAAGAGTCTTAAAACCCTCTCTTGAGAGCGCAAGGGAGGCCTCTATGCCTGCGTGTCCCCCACCTATAACTATTGCCTCAAAATCACTCATATCACTTACCTAAACAGAAAGACGAGAAGAGACGAGACAGAATATCCTCGCTTGTGGCTTCTCCCGTAAGAATCCTAAGCTTCTCAAGGGCAGACTGGAAATAGAGGGCGATAATATCGTAGCTCAGACCTCTACTCTCGCTGACATACACTAAATCTCCAAGGGCTGACTCCAAAGCATCTTTCTGCCTCTGGCTATCTATTTTTGGGACACTATCAGAAATAGAGACTGAGCTCGAGAGCCTCTTCTCAACCTCGCTTAGAATCTCTCCCAGCCCATCACCAGTTACAGAGGAAAATGAAAAGGAACCACGAGAGCCATAAATATCTGACTTAGAATGTACACATAATGTCTTTTCGTCTTCCCTCTCCTCCTCTGAGTCAATCACTTCAATTACGAGGTTTGCTTTATCTATAAGCTCTTTAGACCTTCGGATCCCCTCACTCTCTGCCTTGCCCTCTGCCTCTCTGAGGCCTGCAGTATCAAAGAGCCTCACTGGTATATCACCAAGAAGTATCTCTGTCTCAATATAGTCTCTCGTTGTTCCCTCTTCCTCAGATACAATCGACCTGTTCTCTCTTAGAATTGCATTGAACAGAGAGCTCTTTCCGGCATTTACCCGTCCAGAGATGACAACAATAGCCCCATCGCTATAGAGATGAGAAGATGAGTAGGTTGCTATCATCGCCTTTAGCCTAGAGATTATAGAGCCCACCCTATCCTCGGGGAAGACCCAATCATCAATTACCTCATCCTCTCCATAATCAAGGTAGACCTCAAGGGATGCGATGATATCAATTAAAGTCTCCTTAATGCCATTGAGCTCTCTTTTTAAAGAGCCCTCAAGTCTCTCAAGAGCATCCATTTCGGCTCTCATGCTCTTGGATTTGACAATCTCCTCTACTGCCTCTGCCTGAGTAAGATCTATTCTTCCATTCATGAAGGCACGATATGTGAATTCGCCCCTCTCTGCCTCTCTGAAACCAATCTTCGATAAAAGAATTAAAGCTCGCTTAATTGATGGAAGAGAGCCATGGATAATAAGCTCTATGGCCTCCTCTAGGGTATAGCCGTGTCCCTTTTTATAGATTATAGCCACTGCCTCATCTATCTTGGAGCCACCATCGTCTTTTAAGAGCCCAAAGGAGACACCTACACTCTCTTTTTTATCAAGCGATGAGGAAAAGTACGGGGATAGCCTATCAATAACAGACTCGCCTGATATTCTTATCAGAGCCAAGGCAGATGGACTAAAGGGTGTTGCTAGAGCATAGACTGGCTCACCTAGAGAGTACATGAGCACATAATATTCTCTTTTTAACTCTCCTTTCAATGAAATTGAAAATTAACTAAATGGCAAATAACATAGTGTGATGATCGATTTTGAACTTCAGAGAAAGAGAAGCGAACTCTATAGAAATATAAGGGCCTTTTTCGAGAGTAGAGGATACCTTGAGGTATTCACTCCTTGCCTATCTGAATACCTGATACCAGAGCCCACGATTAAGACTTTCAAAACAGAGTTCATAAGTGAGTTCTCGGGAAGAAAAGAACTCTTTCTCCTGCCATCTCCAGAGTACTACATGAAGAGAATGATCTCTGAGGGCTCTGGGAATATATATCAGATTGCTCGAGCCTACAGAAATGCAGAGGAGAAATCAAATATACACTCTGTAGAATTCGACATCCTCGAGTACTACACAATGGACTATAGCGATAGCGATACCCTGTATCTCACGATAGAGATGATTAAAGATAGCAGAGTCTCTGACAGAAAATGGCTGAGGGCAGAGCCTGTTATCATGACAATGAGAGAAGCGCTTTTAAAGTACTGCAAAGTAGACCTAAATGAGGCTCAGGATATCAGTGCACTGAGAAAAGAGGCTGATCGGCTCGGCCTCTCAATCTATGAAAATGAAAGCTGGGAAGATACCTTCAACAGAATATTCCTCACCTTCGTAGAGCCTAATCTCCCTAAAGAAAGGATGGTATTTATTACTGAATATCCAAGGCAAATTGAATGCCTTGCAAAAAACTACTCTGATAGGCCCTACAAAATGCGATGGGAGATGTATATAAACTCAGTCGAGATTGCAAATACCTACAAAGAGGAGACAGATCCAGAGGCAATGGGAAAATACTTTGAAAAAGAGCAAATGTCACTTGAGAAAGAGAGAAGAGAAAGCAAAGACGAAATATCAAAAGCAGACCCCGAATTTCCCTCTCTCAAAATGAGAGAATGCTCTGGGGGAGCAATCGGCCTTGATAGGCTTCTAATGGCAGAGATGGGACTTGAGTCGATATCGCCTTTACTTTCATTCCCGATTTCTGATATTCTCAACTAGGAAAAATCAGTCAATATAAAGATTTAATCGAGGTAATAGAGAATGATCAAAGCAGGACAAATCGACAAGGGCTCAGCTCTTCTTATCAAAGGACAGCCTTTCTTAGTAGTAGAGAGAGAATTCGTCAACCCTGGCAAGGGAAGCGCATTCGTTCGCCTAAAGCTCAAGAGCCCATCAACAGGACAGACACTGCAGGAGACTATTAAGAGCCAGGATACCGTTGAGGATATCACAATCGAAGACAGAGACTTCCAGTATCTATATAACGATGGAACCAACTTCTCTTTCATGAACACTGAGACCTACGAGCAGATTGAAGTTCCAATGAAAGGATATCCAGACTACGAGCTTCTTATGAAAGAAGGCGAGACATACAGAGTCACAATGTGGGAAGACGATGTACTCGATATCCAGCTTCCTGGAAAATATGTCTACGTTGTTGCCGAGACTGAGGATGCCGCAAGAGGCGATACAGTTCAGGGCGTTACAAAGGACGCGATTTTGGAAACTGGCCTCAAGATAAGAGTTCCAGGCTTCATAAAGCAGGGCGAGAAGGTCAGGGTAAACACAGAGACCAAAGAGTACCTTGAAAGAGTAAATAGCTAATCAGAATCAGAATCCAGAGAAAGAGGGGTAAAATCCCCTCTTTTTTTGGATATCGCAGCTTGGACTTAAATTCACCTAACAAAAACTAAATTCCCAAGGGTGAAAAGCAAATAACCAAATACAGAAACACAAGGCATCAATCCATATATTTATTTATCACATAAGGAATTATGGGTAACTTTTACTGAATTTGCCATCAAAGAAAAGATAAATTCCAAAGCGTAGAATCTATAAGATGAGAAAAAAGCGGGCCTTTAGAGCCCGCCTTTAAACCCCCAAATATTTTACTCATTTGATTTTTCGCCAATCAGATGCTCTGGCTCTCCCCTATGGACAAACTTCATCAAAATGAAGGCAACAAGCATGAATATAACTCCATAGATAAAGAGTGCGGGGTATCCTCCGATATCAATTACGGCACCGGCGAGAATCGGGGCGATTATCGCAGCGAGCTGCGAGAAGAAATAGTAGACGCCTGTGTAGATACCCATAGTCTGATAGTCAGCCATCTGCCATAGCATCGGGAAGCTATTTGTGACAACTGTCACCCAGAAAATGCCAAATAGGAATAAGAGAATCCAGAAGACTATTGTCCATATAAATGGAGGCTTTACATTTCCCTTTGAAGAGGCAAGCTCCACTTCCTTCTCAAGTGTTCCATAGTTCTCGAGAAGAGGATTATCAGCATCAAGCGGTGTATCCTCCGGAATTGGATCAACACCGTAGATAGAGGTCAGAATAAAGCCATGGATCGTAATAAGCACCAAAATGGCAATAATGCACATCAAGGCTATTCTTATGGTCTTCTTTCGTCCGATTCTATGCGCGACCTTTCCAGATGGAACGGCGAAAATCGCGTATGCAATTCCCACCATACCAGCAGCAAGAGCCGCATTTCCGCTTGATGTTCTAAGAACCTCCTGGGAGTAGACTCCGACAAATGGAAGAATTCCCTGGTAGCTCATGAACCACATGAAAAGCGATAGAAGAATAAAGAGAGCGCTCTTCTCCTTTTCGGTGACAATTGCCTTTAGACTCTTAAAGAGAGGCTCTTTCTTCTCTTTATCCTCTCTCTCATCGACTTCTTTGTTCTTGAGACTCTGCTTCTTCTCGTTTACGAATATAAAGAGAAGTATTACTGCAATCACAACAAATATGGCCGCAACTGGGAATGCGAGGATGTTATTAGATGGCTCCTTCATAAACGGAAGCCTGATCTTTACATCCATCAGCCTTGCAAGAAGAACTGTTCCAAGGATAGTCGCAATACCGCCCATAGTATTGATTACGCCATTGGCCTCGCTTCTGAGATCCGCTGGAACAATATCTGGCATAAGAGCGACAACTGGTCCTCTTACTGCCTGCTTAAAGATATTCAAGAAGAATATAGAGGCAATTAAGAACCAAAATGACTCCATTGCCGAAAACGGAATCATTGCGAAGAAGATTGCAGCAAGCGGCAAGAACGAGACAATGTAGGGCATTCGCCTGCCCATTCTCGTATTTGTCCTATCTGACAGTGCAGAGAAGAATGGAATCAAGAATACCGCCAGCACATTGTCCAGCGCCATTATTATTCCGATGATTGTCGTAGACTCTACAAATCTCGATAGGAATATAGGTACGTAAGTATCATACAAAGGGTCCATTAGACCCATAGTGAAAAAGCCAAGTCCAATTAAGAAGGTAGTGAGAAAATAGCCCTTTAGACCCTTTTTCTCTTTTCCAGATGTCATGGTATCTCCTTCTATCTACTCTATCATTGACTTATCCAATTGTCTAACTATGGAAAATAGAGTTAAATAAGCCAATGCAAATCCTCTCGCTAAAAGAGCTCAAAGAGCACATGGAACTAAGTGAAGACGAGAGCTCATTCTCTGAAGAGAACTCTCTGCCTGTACTTATATCCGACTATGTTGAGAGGCTTCTAAATCATGAGGAAATAAGAAGGCAATTTGTACCAACAAAATTCGAGAATGAGGATACTCTCGGCTTTGAGGACCCCCAGAATGAGAAAAACCACTCTGATTTAAAGCGAGTTATTCATAGATATGAAAACAGAGTGGCAATTATAACCAGCGAAAGATGCTTCTCATACTGCAGGCACTGCTTCAGAAGGCGCCTTACCGGAAGAAACCTAGAGGTAATATCAAAAAAGGAAATTGATGAAATAGCCGAATATCTAAAAAACCATCTCGAGATAAAGGAGGCGCTCCTAACTGGTGGAGACCTCTTTACACTAAGCGATGAGAGACTTGAATATCTATTAGGCTCTTTTAAAAATGCCAGAAAAGACATAATCTTCCGACTCTGCACAAGAGCACTATTCACAAATCCCGAGCGTTTTACCGACACTCTATTCAAGGTCTTGGAGAAAAACTCGAGTGGGGCACCCTACTATCTAATGACTCAATTCAACAGTGCAATTGAGATCACAGAAGAAGCAGAGTCTATCTTAGAGCGCTTTAGCTCATTGAGAGTGCCAATTATGAATCAGAGCGTTCTTCTAAGGGACGTCAATGACAGCCTTGAGCATCAAAGAGAGCTCTCTGAGAAGCTCTTGAGAAATAGAGTAAAACCCTACTACCTCTTTCAGGGAGACCTTGTTAAGGGAACACGGCACCTAAGAGTCCCGCTCTCAAGAACGCTGGAACTTGAAGAGGAGATGAGAAAAAACCTATCTGGGCTTGAAATGCCAGAGGTGATGATTGATCTACCAGAAGGCGGAGGAAAACTGATTCTGTCTAAGTGCAGATTCTGCAAAAAAGAAGATGGAACCTGGATCTTCAAAAGCCTCGATGGGAGGTCTATAGAATACCCAGAAGACCTCTGATTATTCCAACCATTCCCTCAGTTGCGCTTTTTAGTGACTCAAGCTCAATAAACTCATTGTAGATGTGAGCATATTCCTCTTTGCCTGGCCCATAGCCGATGAGCGGAATTGAGTATTTTCCATAGGAGCTTCCGTTAGTGCAGAATCCATAGTGAGAGTAGCCTTTGAAAAGACCGAGGCTATCGAGTCCGGCCTTGGCTCTCTTTACGATATCGCTATCCTCGCTTTCCTTCCATGCAGGGAAAAACCTATATGAGCTAAGCTTGGAGAGATTATATGTCTCAGTCTCTCCAAACGCGATTTTAGCCTCAGCATCGATACCCTCGTTTTTAAGCAGACCGTTTATCTCAGACAGAATTGATTCTCTCGTCTCCCCGGGCAGAGTTCGCCTATCAAAGGTAAGTGTGACCCGCTCGGGGATAATCGACATTCCAGGGTATGGATAGGAGACTATATCAGTGGGAACAAGAATTGCGCTTCCCAAGAGATCGTCTCTCTTTAGATCCAGCTTTGAGAGTGCATTTAGCGCTCTATTCATCTCCACAATCGCATTCTTTCCCTTTTCGGGGTTTGCAGAATGGACTGAGATTCCATTTGCAACTAAAGCTATCTCACATCTTCCTCGCTGACCGATGTTGAGCTTTCCATCAGTAGACTCTGCTATTACGACATAATCCGGATGATACTCTTCAATTACCTCTTCAGAGACAATGCCCTCAAAGCGCTCCTCTTCAGGAATCAAGGCTATATACAAATCGCCTGGAAAATCCAGTGATGAGAATGAGGATATCGCAGATATAGAGGCCGCAAGACCGCCCTTCATATCAGAGGCACCCCTGCCATAGATCTTTCCGTCCTCTATAAACGGATCAAATGGATCGTGTCTCCACTTTGACTTCTCGCCAACTCCAACGGTGTCGACATGTGAGTCAAAGAGAACTCTCTTTCCCGCCCTTTTCCCCTTAATAGAGGCAACTAGAGCACCGCTCTTTGTGCTCTTTGCAGAAAAGCCATTACTCAGAAGAAGCTCTTTGAGAAAGGCTATTATCTTTCCCTCTCCTCCGGTAATCGAATTGATTGAAATAAGCTCTTTCAAAAGCTCAAGGGAGTCTATCATTTTTGTCCACAACTGATGTTGAATAGCTAAGAGAGGATGGAGAGTCTGGGATTCTAGCAAGATTTCTCTCTCTGAGGGCCCTATCTAATGCGGCATTGAAATATGGAGATGAGACAAGCGCATCTGTAAGCTCCTCCATACTAAATGAGCTTAGATCAATGCTCTCTGAAGACTCTGGAAGACTCTCCACTCCTGAGCGCTGAATCTCCTGAAGAATATAGCTTCTGAGCTGTCTATTGAGTGTTGAGATAGAGCTATCTGTGTAACTTGCCGCCTCTGTCTCAGAGCTCTCTATCTCGCTCTCTATATCTGCTTTCAGGTCTATAACTGCCTTATTCAGCTCGGATTTCGTAACTGTAGTTGGCAATAGCTCTATGACTCTCTCAGCAATTGCATTTAAGAGCGTCGGATTATTAATGACCTCTTCTGATGCAGATATCGCAAGTCTCTCCTCTTGAGTTATCTCATTGATGCTCATATTAACCGGCTCAGTGAGCTCAATAAGAGGAATACTCTGTCTCTCCTCTACTCTTTTCAATAAAGCATTGGACATGGAATTTGTTTCTGGGCGAACAATCCACATGGCAACAAAGACCACGACCGCCAGTAAAATGGTGACTGAAATAGCTGCAATAAGAGCCTTTCTACCCATTAGAAACCTCTTTTGAGAGTCTATCACAATAGTTTTCCACTTGTCGATAAAGCTCATCTAGGCTTGAGGAATTGTCAATGACGTCATACTGAATTCCTAAGTCTCTCAAAGTAGAGCCAACGTCCTTCTGAGAGTCGTCGCGTCTTTTAAACTCCTCCTCATCCATACCGCTTCGCTCTTTTGCGCGTTTTGATCTTATGTCATACGGACAGGTCACCAGAATTACTCTATCCATGGTATCCATAAGCCCCATACTCTCAGAGAGAGCGCCATTTAAAATTGCGACCTTGCCGCTCTTTTCGATCCTCTCTGCCTCTTCAAGGCACTTCTTCTTTATATATGGGTGGGTGATTCTATTTAGTTTCTCAAGCTCTCTTTTATCCGAGAAGACTATTGCCGAGAGCCTCTTTCTGTCGACTTTGCCATCCTCTGAGAATACATTCCCAAATGCCTTTCGAATATCATCCTTCCTCTCATCGAGAACGTCATGTGAAATCCTGTCGCCATCGATAATGGAAAAACGGCTCTTGTCAAAGAAAGAGGCGACTCTATCCTTGCCGGAGCATATTTTCCCTATAAGAGCAATTCTCATTAGTGCATCTCTCCCCATGAGGATCCAAACTGGAGTGAGGCCCTAAGCGGCACAGTAAGCTGAACAATATGCTCCATGCTCTCTCTCACTAGGCTCTCCATCTCATCTCTCTCATCGCTCTCAACTTCAAAAATAAGCTCATCATGAACCTGAAGAAGAAGCCTCGACTTCAGTCTTCTTTTTTCCATCTCATGGAATATTCTGATCATCGACATCTTCATGATCTCAGCGGCAGTGCCCTGGATAACAGTATTGACAGCGACTCTCTCTCCAGCTGCCTTCTCGGTCTTATTCCTGCTGTTGATTCCTATAATCTCTCGAACATGACCATACTCTGTTCTCACAAACTGATTCTTCTCTGCTTCCCTTACTGTCTTCTCAACAAATTCTCTTACGCCGCTGTAGCGCTCGAAGTATCTCTTTATAAAATCCGATGCTTCGGCTCTTGTAATAGATAGCTCATTGGAGAGCCTAAATGCAGACATCCCATACATAATTCCGAAGTTGATTGTCTTAGCAATTCTTCGCTCTTTCTGTGTTACATCCTTCACATCCTTATTAAATATTCTGCTTGCAGTATATCTATGGACATCCTCTCCAATAGAAAAGGCCTCAGTAAGCCCTTTATCTGAGCTCATATATGCCAAAACAACGAGCTCTATCTGAGAGTAATCAGCAGATAAAAACACTGTTCCCTCTTTAGGAACAAATGCATCGCGTATCAGTCTTCCCACATCTGTTCTTATTGGAATATTCTGCAAATTCGGATTTCTGGATGACAGACGACCTGTTGCTGTTCCAGTCTGGAGGAAGGTAGTATGCACCCTGCCTCTCTCATCTCTTAAAGTCGGAAGCACATCAATATATGTGGATTTGAGCTTAGAGAGAGTGCGGTAATCAAGTATCAGGGATATTATCGGATCTCCGGTCGATTTAAGAGCCTCAAGGGTTGCGATGTCAGTTGAATAGCCCTTTTGAGTCTTCTTTCCAACTGGGAGTTTTCGCTCTTCAAAGAGAACGGAGCCAAGCTGCGATGGGGAATTGATGTTGAACTCATGGCCAACCAAGGCAAAGATACTCTTCTTAAGCTCATCAATCTCCTGGGAAATCTTTACCCCCAGAGTATCCATTCTCTCCTCGCTGAGGTATATTCCCTCCCTCTCCATCTTTGCAAGTATTGCTATTAGTGGGAGCTCAATGGAGCTGTATGTCTGGTAAAGTTCCTTCTCATAGAGTCTTCTCTCCAGGATTCTATAGAGTCTGAATGTGATATCTGCCCTCTCGGCACTGTAGCTTAAAAGAATATCCTCGCTCACCTCAGAGAGACTCTTCTTATTCGAGAGGACATCCTTAATACTCAGCATGTTAACAGAGAGGTATTTCAGACCATCCACTTCAATTGAATATGCATTCTGATTGCTATCAATCATCCAAGAGGCAATCATAGTATCGAAAGAGACAGCGCTGTAATTTGAGCCAAGACTCCAAATAGCCTTCAGATCATACTTCGCGCCATGAAAGACACCCTTTATCTTTCCGCTCTCCAGGTAATTCTCAAAGAGCTCTTTTATATCGTTCTTTGATATACCTGAGGCCTCATCAAATCTTACAAAATAGGCGCTCTTTGGCTCAGAAGAGAATGAGAAGCCTATTACATCACTCCCATCCTCATATCCATCGGTGAGTATATCAAGTGCAATGATGCCACTGCCAAACTCCGCTATATCATAAAATTTCTTCTTAAGGCTCTCATAAGAGTCGATTTTTGAGTATTCTCCATTTCCCAGAAAGGACTCTCTCTCCCTTTCAGTAAGGACAGATGGGCTCTCAGCCTGACTTATATCATCTTCATCATCCTCTTCTCTCCCGCTTAGTCCATAGGCCCTCTTGGAAAGCATTCTGAAGCCCCTATCCTCAAAGTCCTTTCCCGCTGCATTCTTCTCGATTCTACTGCTCTCAAGCTCTGCAAAACAAAAACCCTCATCGAGAGCATCAAAAGAGAGCTCTATAAGCTTTTTCGAGAGCTGGCTGCTCTCTTTGCCATCCTCAAGCTTCTTTTTCAGTCCAGGTGCAAGGCTATCAAGATGCCTATATATGCCTTCAAGGGTAAGATATTGCTCCAAGAGCTTAGAGGCACCCTTCTCGCCTATGCCCTTAACCCCTGGAACATTGTCAGAGGAGTCGCCGACCAATGAGAGATAATCTACTATTTGCTCTGGATTCACTCCATATTCTTTCTTTACATCGTCCTTCTTAAGAATATGGTATTTGCTGTCTCCCTTCTTCGGAGGTCTCAAAACATAGACATGGTCCCTGACAAGCTGACAAAGATCCTTATCCCCTGTAACCATAACAGCCTCTATTCCCTCAGAGAGAGCACGCTTGACTAGACTTGCAATAACATCATCTGCCTCAAAGCCTGGTTTCGACATAACAGAGATATGCATCTTCTCAAGTGTCTTTATAATCTCAGGAACATCGCGATGAAGATCATCTGGGGCCTTATCCCTATTTGCCTTGTATTCTTTATACATCTCATGGCGAAAGGTTAGCTCTTTTCTATCCATGGTCACGGCTATATAGTCCATCTTGTAATTGGAAATCAGAGAGAAAAGAGTCTGAAAGAATCCATAGTAAGCGCTTACATTGTTATCCTCTTTATCCAATATAGGCTTTGATATATGAGCAAAATAAGATCTGTAGATTATAGAGTATCCATCTATAATGAAGAGTCTCTTCTTCCAGTCAAATTGCGGCTCTTCAGCTTGAATCTCCCTCTTTATCTGAGTCTTTGCCTTCTCAAGTGCCTCTCTCTCACGCTCTTTTCTAAGTGCTTCCTGATCAAGCTCATCTTGCTGAAAAAGCTCATCCATATCAAACCTCCAGAGAAAGTGTATCATAAGCGCTCTCAGCTCTGCCCTGATATAAAAATGAAATATCCCTATAGCTGAGATCATGATTTATATGTGTGAATATTATCCTTTTGGCTCTCAGAGAAGAGGCAATACTATAGGCCTCATCAAAGCTTAAATGAGTTGGATGGGGCTTTCTCCTCAATGCTCCAATAATCAATATATCAAGATTCTCAAGAAGATCCCTATTCTCATCTAAAAGCATATCTGACACATCTGGGACGTATCCTACTCCATCAAAGACGTATCCAAAGGCCTCTCTCTGACCATGAATAACCCTAAATGGCGTAAATTCGATATCCCCTATGCTGAATGGCACATGGCTCTTTACTTCAACCCTATTTAGGTTGGGAAGCCCCCCATAGAAATCAGGAGAGAAGGCATATGGAAATTTTGCCTCTATCTCATCAAGCGCCTCTTTGGATGAATAGGCGTTCAGTCTTGTCTCATGGGTAAATACCCTAAGGTCATCAAGCCCCATAATATGGTCAGAATGTGCATGGGTATAGATAACGCCATCTAGTGAGGATTTGCCTGAGCGAAGCATAGAGAGCCTGAACTCATATCCGGTGTCAATGACCACAGATGTTTTTTCGCTCTCAATAAACAGAGAGCTTCTATATCTCTTGTCTTTTTGATCATCTGATTTGCATACAGGGCAGTCACAGCCTATAACTGGAACTCCATGACTTGTCCCAGTTCCGAGAAATGTAAGAATCAATTTGCACTCTCTTTGAAGCTCAAGAGCACCCTCTGAACCTCGCCGACTCCCTTCCTTGTAGCATGCACCAAAGAGTCTATAAGCTCTTTCCCTCCATCAGTATCTACATACTCAGAGAAGAATCTCTTGTCTTCTTCGCTTATTTGGTCATTTTCCATAATTGCGCTCTCCACAGCCTCCTCCTCCCCATGGGCGATTCCAAAGAATTTCATCGATACCGATGGATAGAAAAAATAGATGACCAAAAAGATCAGAAGCGCAATAAAAAGAACTAAGATTGTCTGCCTAATCGGTTTAAACATCAGAAAAGATTATGAATCCAAAAACTCCAATTGTGTAGCCTAAAGATTCTCAGCCTCTTTGATCCACTGGTCCTTTAGAGCATCGGATGGCATCCTCCAATCAGAGCGTGGAGAGAGCGATACCGATACCACTTTGGGGCCATCGGGAAGAGCGCTGCGCTTGAATTGCTGTGTAAAGAACCTACGCAGAAAGACAATAAGCCACTTCTTAATCTCGCCTTTTTCATATTTGCCATCAAATGCAATCGATGCGATTCTGTATATCTTTTTGGGAGAGAACCCATTCTTCACAAAATGGTACAAAAAGAAATCATGAAGCTCATATGGCCCAACTATATTCTCAGTCTCCTGTGATATAACACCGTCTTTTGCAGGAAGAAGCTCCGGAGAGACCGGGGTTTTGAGAATATCCTCTAAGGCCTCTCTCTCCATCTCGTTTTCACTCTCATCGATATAGTAGGATACGAGGTTTCTAACCATGGATTTTGGAATTCCGGCATTTATGCCATAGCTAGACATATGGTCTCCATTGTAGGTTGCAAAGCCCAGGGCGAGCTCCGATAGGTCTCCCGTTCCCACAACAAGCCCATTTACGCCATTTGCAATATCCATGAGTATTTGGGTTCTCTCTCTTGCTTGGGCATTCTCAAAGACAACATCGAAAACCTCCTCACTATGGCCAATATCTCTAAAGTGCGATCTTACAGTCTCTGTAATATCTATCTCCCTATAGTCCACACTGAGGCTCTCTGATAGCTTCTGAGCATTGCTCTTTGTTCTCTCAGTAGTTCCAAAAGAGGGCATTGATACGCATATCAAGTCACTATGGGGCCTCATAAGAAAATCAAGAGCCTTTACAGATGAGAGAAGCGCAAGGGTTGAGTCAAGGCCTCCAGAGACTCCAAGAACGAGTTTTTTAGATCCAGTTGCCTCAATTCTCCTCTTAAGTCCTATTGCCTGGATTCTTGTTGCCCTCTCACATATTCTCTTGAGCGTCTCCTCATCCTGTGGAATAAACGCGCTTCTATCAAAAGCCCTCTCCAGCTTTGAGTCATCAGCCTTTCCAAGGGAAATTGGAAGAATATCATATAGGGAGTCTCTATGCTCATATGTGTTTCTTCGCGCTCTCTGAAGATTAAGCATCTGGAGATCAATATCAGCTGTTATATACTTGCCGCTTTCGAAAATGCTCTTTTTGAGAATCGTGCCATTCTCGCCAATTATCAAATTAGAGGCAAATACCATATCAGTTGAGGACTCCCCATCGGAGGCATCTGCATAGACATAGCCCACAATAAGCCTCTCAGAGATATCCCTGATCATCTGGTAGCGTCTATCCTCCTTTAAGACTATCTCATCTGATGCAGACAGGTTGAAAATGACATTTGCCCCATTGAGGGCAGCTTCTACTGAATTGGAGGAAGGAACCCATAGGTCCTCACAGATCTCAACTGAAAAGATCGCGCCCCACTCTCTCTCGCTTTGAAGCAGTATCTTATGGCCCATGAGAATCTCTCCAAAGCGAGTTGAGATAATCTCATTCTCCCCGGGAGAGGGAGTAAACCATCTCGATTCGTAGTATTCAAGGTAATTGGGTATATTCTTCTTGGCTATGAAGGCTATGACGGCCCCATTGTTCACAACGGCAGATGTGTTATAGATCTTACCCTTGGACATAATCGGAAGACCGACAAAAACAACCATTCCAGGAAGCTTAGAAGATGCATCTAAAATATTTTCTAAACCATCAAGTGCATTCTCTAAAAGAGCTGAGGAGAAAAATAGGTCTCCTAGCGTATAGCCAGTGATTGAGAGCTCGGGAAATACCATTGCCTTTACGCCCTCTTTGTATGCGCTATTCATCATCTTGATTATCTCTTGGCTGTTTTTCTCGGTATCTCCAAGAAAAACCCTGGGAGATGCGGAGGCCACTTTCAAAAAACCATCGAACATGAGTTAGTTATAACACTAAAAGATGGATATATCTATTTTGCTAACATGCTATAATCGCTTTGGAGAAGGTATGCTCAAAATTAAGCTCAACGGCAAATGGGATTTAGAGTGCCTCGATGGAAAGAATAGCACCGAAGTCAAGAGCGGGGATTTCTTCACTGAAGAGATTCCCATGGAAATACATGATGTTTTATTTAAGAACAAAGTAGCTAAAGACCCCTACTTTTCTGAAAATGACAAAAAGGCAGGATTCATAGAGACTCTCGATTGGGTCTTCAAAAAAGAATTCAAGATTGATAAAAGAGAGTCTAATGCGACCCTCTTCATTCCATCTGTTGATTCCCCAGCAGAGGTAATACTCAATAATGAGCTTCTTGGCAGAATCAAAGGAGAATTTTGTGAGACCTCATTTGATGTATCAGATAGAATAAAAGACGGAAAAAATAACCTTGAGATAAAGATTCTGCACTCAGAGGATAATTTCAGAAGGGCAAAATTCGATAACGGCCCAGCCTTTACCAAAATAGGTATATACAAAGAGCCCGAGATTGTTCTCTATGAAGACTACTTTGTGAAGACACTATCGGTATTCGCAATAGAGGATGAGAGTGACTGGAATCTAATCTCGGAGTTCGAAATAGATGCCATCTCAGAAGCAAGGTCCCCATTTTCACTGAACTTTCTCAAGGGCGAAATCAAAGACATAATAGAGATTCTTCCCGGCTCCAGAATCTACAGAGAGTCCCTAAAAATAAAAAAAGACGAGATTGAGGCTTGGTGGCCGAATGGCATGGGCAAGCAGCACAGGTACTATATCGAAATTCAAATAGGCGATGAGAAATTCGAACGCCTATTTGGCTTTAGGTCAATCTCACTCTCCACAAAGAGAAGCGAAGGCGGAAAGGAGATGGCATTTTCTGCAAATGGAAAGAGATTATACGTTAAGGGCGCAATTCTGAACCCTGTCGACTACATTCCATCAAGAGCCTCAAGAAAGAGATATGAGCGCCTAGTAGAGCTGGCAAGAGATGCGTCTTTCAACGTGATCAGGATAAAGGGAAACGGCAGCTACCCCGATGATGAGCTCTACGATGAATGCGATAGGCTTGGAATACTCATCTGGCAAGATCTGATGTTCAGCAAGACTGACTTTCTAGATAGAGATGACATTGATATGGCAATAGAGGAGATCAAATACCAAGTAAGAAGGCTTAAGGACCATCCATCGGTTGCTATGTGGTGCATCACGGATGAGACACTTAGAGAGATCAATAAAGAGAGTGCCGGAGAAAAGAGAGAGGGCCTTCTCATCAAGTACACCAAGTTCATTGAGAGAGCAAATAGCGCTATTTTAAAAATCGACCCATATAGGCCAATATGGCCCTCCTCTCCATCAGAGGGCGAGATGTCATACCTGATAAGAGAGCAAAATGGCGACTCCTCAATAGATTTAATTGACGATTATTCACCAAATTCAGTCTTCTCAAGGAGTCCCAGGCTTGTATCATCAATCTCATTTCCCTCTCTTCCATCCAAGATGGAAGCCTCGCTAATTGCAAGCGAGGACGAGCTTAATATAACAAGCCCATCATTTGAGAATCACTCTAAAGACGAGAGAGCACTGAGGTCTATAGTATCGGGTCTTACTGACTCCTTTAGATTTCCGCCATCCTTTGCAAAGATGAGCTATCTCTCTGGTACGCTCCAAGCTCTCCTATATGACAGAGCAATCTCATATTTCAGAACTCTGATGCCATACAATTCAGGCGTTATAGTCTCTTCGCTTAACTCTCCATGGCCATGTGTCTCCGATAGCATTGTTGAGTACTCTGGGATTCCAAAGCTTGCGTACTATGCCATTAAGAGAAGCTTCCAAGCAGTTGTGCCAATAATCATTATCGATGGCAAAAAACTATATGCCTATGTATCAAATGACTCTGACAAAGAGGAATATGCAAACCTGAAGGTGAAATTCCGCTTCTTCAATGGCTTTAAGTGGGAAACCTACTATTTCTCAGATAATGTCCGTCCAATGGAGACAAAAAAGCTTGGCGAGATATCTCTTAAGGGAATAGACCCCAAATCAACCTTCTGCTATGCAAAGCTTAAAGCAGGCTCTTCGATAAGAGAGAAGACCCAGCTTCTCGTTCATCCAAAGGAAGCAAGACTTGAAGACCCAAGACTCAATCTAGATATAAGCCGAATTACAGATAGGGACTTCAATATAAAAATCTCATCAGAGAAGCCTGCGTTTTGGGTAACCCTCGACCAAAAGGAGATAAAGGGAACCTTCAGCGATAACTTCATAGCAGTCAGGCCCTCCACAGAGAAGAACATCATCTTCCACAGCTTTGAAGAGATTGATGAGAAGAAGCTTAAAGAGGAATTGAGGCTCTTTGACCTCTACACATCATACAGAGACAAATGAAGAAGAGAGCAAAGACCTTCCTTGATTACCTCTATATCGTAATAGGAAATGCACTTGCAGCATTCTCTATTAGCGTATTCTTCAATCCTGCGTCTCTAGCTCCCGGTGGAGTATCTGGCATATCGATTATCATAAATCACCTAACAGGCTGGAACCTTGGTCTGACTATGCTAGTCATAAATATTCCCATCTATATAGCTGGACTACTCGTGTTTGGAAAGGAATATGGCTTTAAGACGCTTATCAGCACAGTGCTCTTATCTCTCTTTACGAGTATGTGGTCATGGATCTTCCCATATGGAATACTAGACTACCATAGAGATATGTCATTCTGGCTCTCTGCTCTATTTGGAGGCTTGATATCAGGCGCTGGAACCGGAATAACAATGCGCTCGGGGTCCAACACAGGAGGAACCGATATACTTGCCCAGATATTCGCCCGCTTTACCCCACTTCAGACTGGAGTGACAATGATGATCATAAATGGGGCTATTATTTTTGGCTCCCTCTTTGTATTCGGAGTTGAATCGGCGCTCTACTCTGTATCTGTCTGCCTCCTTACATCCGTAATCATCGATAAAGTCATAATGCTTGTTGGAACTGGCTACGCAAAGACCGTCTTTATAATCTCCCCCGAGCTTGAGGCAATAGGATCATGGATTATAGAGACACTTCACCACTCAGGAACAATAATCGAGAGCGAAGGCCTCTACTCAAAGAGCCCAAGACCCATGCTAATGGCGATTATCCCAAATAAAGACCTTCCGCGTCTCACCAGAGAAATCAGGGAAATAGACCCAAATGCCTTTGTAATTATCCAAAATACATCCCATGTGCTTGGTCAGGGCTATAGAAACATCAGCCTTGTCGCAGATAATCAAGATCCCACACAGGACAGTGAGAATAAGGGCGCCTCTAATGCGCTAAAGAAGGCAGAGGAAAAAATCAAAAAAATCGAAAGCAAAAAGCATAGAGAAAAATAGGAGCACACAAAATAGATCACAGAGCGCGCTAAGCTCTAAAGAGAGCCTAACTTAAGAGTCAACTGTCAAACTCCTTAATAGAATAGTCTCTCTAGACTTCACGAAAGACCATTTTGCCTAATGCCTCTTTCATAATCTCAGAGGCACTCTCGTCATCCTCAACCCAGCTACCTATTAGGCTCTCTGGCAAAATCAAGGGCATTCTGTCGTGGATAAATCCAACTGACTCAGAAGAGTCTTTGGTCAAAAGAGCAAATACTGGCCACTCGAAGTCCTCTTTTCTCTCATAGCCATAAAGCCCTGCGAGGTATGTAGTCCCCTCATTCTCAGGGTGAATAGCATACTTTCTCCCTGTCTTCATTTTGCCTGTCTCCAAGTCAGTATAATGGCTCCATTCAAAGTACCATGAGCATGGAATGACGCATCGTCTATATTTAAAGCTCTCTTTAAAGAGCCATTTTCCCTCTGCACTCTCAGACCTGATATTAAATATTCTCCTATTGCTGTCCAAAAGCCTAAAGCCCCACTGCATAGGAAAGACCGAAATGCCTCCACCCCTTCTTTTGGCAATTGATGAGACTATATTCGTAGGCCTTGCCTCTCCCTCCAAAACCAAGGGCTTTGATAGCATTTGAGTCATTTTCTGAGTAAGGGGTGACTTCACAGCCTGATCAATAAGTCTCTTTATCCCTGACCCCGGCTCAATGTAAAAACAACAGCACATGAGATAAATATAAGCCATTTAATGGAGTTTTTCTAAATTGCTTTAGGACCTTTAGAGCTCACCCATTTCAAAAGACCAAAACCGACAATAGATTATTCCAAGTAATTTTTTTATGAGATGAAACTCTTTAAAGAGTGAATTTGCTGACTCCTGAAGGAGCTCTAACGAGAAAATCCCTCAATGGCAAGAACCATATGCCTTTGTCGTTCTGATAGGCACTCAGCGCAAAGCCTGTTATGAGAATCTTCTCAAATGAGTCTGGTATCATCATGAGAGGAAGGGTTTCACGAATCTCTGTGCTCTCTTTGCTGGAATCAAAAACACACTGAACATATGCTTTCCTCAAATAGCTACGAGCTACAAAATCAACCTCTAGCTGCTTCTTTCTATTTTTTCCATCTTCAAGGCAATTCTTCTCAATTATCCCAACATCTACTAAATAGCCACGTCTCTTGAGCTCCATATAGACAAGATTCTCCAAAAGATGGGTTTTCTCTATCTGTCTGAAATAAGTTATGGCATTTCTGATGCCGAGATCCTCAAAATAGTACTTTGATCCGCCCTTTATATAGCTATTGCCCTTAAGATTCCGGCGATTTGCCTCCTCGATAAGAAATGCATCTGAGAATGCATCAATATAAGACTTTACAGTTTCAGGCGAGACCTTAATTCTGTTATTTACATAGAAAATATCAGAGATTCTCTTAAAGTTGGTTATCAATCCAATATTAGATGCAATTACCTTCAGAATACTCCCAACTACAAATTCGCTATTTTGAAGTCTCCATCTTTCTATTACATCTTTGAGATATGTCTTCTCATAAAGTCCAATCAAATAATTCTCCCTCTCAGCGTCATTCTCTAGTGTATAGACTCTTGGAAGTCCCCCGTAAGTCAGATATCCAATAAAAGCAGCTTCAAAATTGCCATCATATGCTGTCTCCATAACCTCCTTGAAGGAGAGTGGGTAAACTCTTATCTCATCTCCCCTATCCCTAGAGCGCGTTTCGACATCATACGATAAAAGCTTAGAATTGCTACCCGTAACGTACAAATCAATATCAGGCTCATCAGTAAAATCTCTTAGGGCATCAGCAAATGACAGCTTATCTTCCTTATTGCCAGTAAACGGATTTACGATCTCAGGAATTAGCTGAATCTCATCGATAAATACATATTTCCTGCCATTTATTCCGCTAATGCTTTCACGTGTAAATTCACTGAGCTTAAATACATCTCTTAAGCCAGCATTCAGTGCCTTATCAAGTGCAAGCTCTATGATATTCTTCTTTTCAATTCCTCTTTTTATAAGGTCTTCTTTAAAAAGCTTGAAGAGGATATATGATTTTCCTGAGCGTCGCGGCCCGGTTATTACCTTTACCCTGCCATCTCCCTCAAGGCTTCTTAGTTTTTCTATATAGTTTTCTCTTTTAAACTCAATCATTTGATCTAAATTATTTTCGTATCACGAAAATTTTTCAGATCACATCAATATAAATTACCAATTCTTAATTTGCCCAATTGCACTAAATAAAGTCTTTCTCTCCCTAAAATGCATTCGAAAAAATCCTGATCAAAGATAAGAATCGAAACGAGAAGAGTAAAATAAAAGATACGTCTCTAAGACTATGAACATATGTAGTCTCTAGCACAACATCAGAAAAACATATCAACTTAGCGATAATGCAACTTCCAGTTGACAAATTTCCAACTTCTATTTGGTGGTACGCAACAAAAATAAGCAATATGATTTGCTAAGCATTTGATAAATTGGGAATCTATAAGAGGAAAAAATGATCTTAGCTGCCAAAATAACAAGCTTAAGAAAGAAGCAGGGTTGGTCACAGGAAGAGCTTGCAGAGAAAATGCAAGTATCAAGGCAGGCAGTTTCCAAGTGGGAAAGTGCTCAGACCACTCCCGATCTGGAGAAGATTCTAGCTCTCAGCAAGCTCTTTAACGTTACAACAGATTATCTACTCAAAGACGATATCGAAGAAGAAGACAAAAAAGACAAAAATGATGACACACCTCTAAATGAGATATCCCCAATGCTCGCACGAAGATTTCTCGATTGGAGAGAGAAGGCATCCAAACGCATTGCCTTAGCCACATTTTTATGCATTTTCTCTGTAATTCCCCTGCTTTTACTGAGCGCTGCGACAAAATTGCCAATTCACGCCATCTCAGAATACCTTGCCGCAGGAATCGGACTTGCCATTCTGCTTGCTCTAATTGCAGCAGCCGTTGCAATTTTCGTCTCCTGCAATTTCAGAAATACTCCTTTCGAGTTCATCGACAAAGGGTCATTTAAAATAGAACCCACTCTGAAAAACATGATTATTGAGAAGCAGAAGGCATATAGACCCACCTATTTTAAGATCAACATCATTGCCCTTATAAGTTGCATTCTCTCTCCAATTCCGCTCTTTATGATCCTGTTAATGCAAGAAGAGTATTTTGCATTGACTATGCTATCAATCACGATACTGCTTATAGGAGTTGGGGTTTATCTCTTTATTCTTGCCGGCGTCCGCTGGATAAGCATGCAAAAACTCTTGAAAGAAGGAAAATATGCCTTACGTGATCAAGAGAAGGAGAGCATCAAGAAAACAGTCTCAGCACTATATTGGCTGAGTGCCACGGCTATCTATCTAATCTGGAGCTTCCTGACAAAAAGCTGGGACACCACATGGATTCTTTGGCCGATTGCTGGCATATTATTCCCAGCTATAATGCGCCTCTGCAATATCCTTGTAGAGAAAAATAGAAAAGCAAAATAGGCATTGACTATCTTAATGAAAGCAGATTTATCTCTTTGATAGAGAGGTGACCGTCTCTACATGCCCCGTTCCGGGATAGAAATCAAAGACTCTGATTCTCTCTATTTTGTAGCCATCCATAAATGAGATATCACGCGCCATGGTAGATGGACTGCAGGATGCATATATAATTCTTTCAGCATTCCATGAAGATAAAAGCCTAGATACCTCCTCTCCAAGCCCTACACGCGGCGGATCGACTATTACAGTATCGGGTTTTCTTCCGCTCTTTCGTCCCCACTTTGCAACATCCTCTGCAAAGACTATTGCAGAGGGTGCATTCTTCTGCATATATCTAAGCGCCTCTTTGTCTCTCTCGACAGCAAAGAGAGTCTTGCCCTCACACTCAAACATGCTAGAGAATGTTCCAACTCCAGAATAGAGATCCATTATAGCATCGCCGATAGTGTTCTCCTTTATATACTCCATAAGTGAAGGAAGAAGACGCCTGTTGGACTGAAAGAAGAGACGAGAGCTTGCTATAATCTCTCTACCCAAAAGATCAAAGACGATATTCCCGCCCAAAGAGACATCCTTCCCATTAGAAAGCGCATCAAGCTCAACATATTTTTTCCCAGTCTTCTTATCGCCCTCAAGGATCTTCTTTCTTGCAGCGTCAAAGAGCCTCTTTTTATCTGAAATAAGAGAATTGAGAGCTTCATCAAGCGCAGGGCAATACTCTAGCGGCACTAGGCTATTTGAGCCCTCTTCCAAGAAGCCAACACTCTTTGTCTTGATGTCTATATGGAAGCGGCATCGACTTCTATGACCTACAAACTCTCCATATACAGGTTCATCAAACTCTGGAATGAAGTCTATCCTTCCGATTCTCCTAAGAGCATCTTTTACTATCTCCTCTTTGAGTATGGCTGAGTTTACCTCATTCACAATCTGGAAATTGCAGCCCCCGCAATGTCCATATAGAGGGCAAATCGGCTCAATTCTAATAGGGCTGTCACGGTAGACTCCCTTTTGGATTGCGACTCGGGTTCCACCCTTTTTGCCAGTTACCTCAAACTCGACTTCCTCTCCTGGGAGAGCATCTCTTATAAGGAGAACTCCCTCATCATCATGTGAGAGTCCATATGCATCACTAACTAGTTTTTCAATTAATACGCTCACTTCTCGAGCTCCTTGATGTATTTATCGATGACAGAGAGTCCTCTCTTCCAAAATTCCTTATCCTCAATATTAAGACCTACGCTCTTTGATAGCTCTACCGCATCCATACGCCCTGTCAATGACAGGACTCTTTTATATAGGCTAGGAAAGTCATCAGATGACTCTCTGAGAGAAAAAAGACCCAGAGCAAAGAGCTCCCCGAATGCATAGGGATAATTGTAGAAAGAGAAGTCCTCTGCGTAATAGTGGCTTTTAACTGCCCACATGTAGGGGTGCTTCTCTCCCAGCTCATCCCCATATGCTCTCTCCTGAGACCTTACCATAATCTCATTTAGCTCTCCGGGAGTAAGCTCCCCCTCTGATCTTCTCTCAAAGACCTCCTTCTCAAAGTAGTACCTTGAGAGTATGTCTATGCATACCTGCGATGCAGACTGGATATAGCTTTCTATCACTCTGAGCCTCTGATCATCGCTAAGCGTTCCTATTAAGCTCTCAAAGAGCAGATTCTCGCCAAATATCGATGCTGTCTCGGCAAGGGTCATTGGATATCTTTGCCATGAGAGCGGAAGCTCAGATACCACAGAGTCGTGATATGCATGTCCCAGCTCATGGGCAAGAGTAAAGAGAGAGTCAAATGAGCCGTCGAAGTTCAAGAATATCCTGGATTCCCTCTTTAGGGGAAAATACGTATCATAGGCCCCGCCTGATTTTCCCTTTCTCATTTCAGCGTCTATCCAATTATTCTCCCTTGCCCTCTTTATAAAGTCGCCTGTCTCTTTCGAGAATCCATAGTATGATGCCTCTACAATATCCATTGCCTCATCAAAGGTATATTCTCTTCCGCTCTTTCCAACTGGAGCAAAGAGATCATAGAAATCGAGTCTCTCAAGTCCTAGAAGCTCTGCTTTTCTATGAAAATAGCGTGAGAACATAGAAATAGACTCCTCAAGGGCCTCCAAAAGCGCCTCAAAGGACTCTTTTGATATCCTTGAGTCAGAGAGAGACCTATCAAGAGGAGAGGGCCATTTTCTTCTCTTCTCAAGAATAAGAACCGTTCCCTTTACCCCGTTTAATGCAGAGGAGAGGGCAATCTCATGCTCCTTTAATATCTCAATCTCGCATCTAAATGCATTCTCTCTAACAGACCTATCCTCGCTAAAAGCGAGTGCTCTGAGCTCATTTAGAGTCTTTCCGTCCTTCTCAATTGAGGAGGTTATTGAGCTTTGGAGCCTAGACCATGCGCTTGAGGAGACCTTCAGCATCTCCTTTGCAAGCCTCTCCTCCTCAAGGCTCATCTGGTGCCTCGACTTCTCCATGATCTCTTTCAAGGTCAGTGCGTACTCCTCAAGATCTGGAGAGCCAAACTCGCCCTCGCGTCTAGCGACGTTCTCAACAATAATATCTTGGGCGCTTAAATAGTCCATTGCAACGTCCTCGGCTCTAGAAAATGCCTTAAGATAAGCGTTATTTGACGTATCTGTTGAGAGAAGTGCCTCGGTATATGCCATTAGATTCGATACATATGCCTCCCCTAGGTCATTAAGGCTTAGAAGGCGCTTTAGTGAATAATCTGGGTCCTTGCCATTACTCTCAATCTCAGAGACTATGTCATAGAGCCTCTTTATGTCTCTATCAAATTCTACTGAGTCAACCGAGGGATAGATCCCCTCTAGACTCCACCTTGGAAGCTCTGACTCACTCATTCTCTCCTCCCAAGACTATCTTATAGTTACCCTTTAAGAGATCATAATCTTCACTCTCATGACTTACTGCTATGATTGTTCGACCCCTGTTTTCCCTTAGTATAAACTCAGAGACTCTCCTCTTGGTCTCACCATCAAGCCCAGAAAAGGGCTCATCAAGAATAAGAGCATCGTAATCAATTAAGAGAGCGCGTATGATGCTGACTCTTCTCTTCATTCCACCAGAGAGATCCTTTATTAGAGTCTCCTCTTCTCCTTTCAAGCCCAGCTCTGAAAGCATTCTCGATATCTTGACCCTATCACCGGTGACCGCCCTTAAATTTGCCATAACGCTTATATTCTCAACAAGCCTATCCTCTTGAAAGAGAATCGATATAAGGCAAAAGGGAGAATCAATTGATCCTTCGTAGTCCCTATCAAGTAGGGATATGATCCTTAAGAGAGTCGTCTTTCCCACCCCTGAGCGTCCCTCGATGAAAGTAGTCTTCCCCTCATTTATGTCTAAAAAGAGGTCTTTGAGGACCACCTTGTCTCCAAAAGCCTTTAAAGTAACACACACCTTCATCTTGAGAGCCTCCTTTCCAGCATTTTCGTGAGAAATAAAAAGAACTTCTCAAAAAAGACTGCAAGAAGAATAATAACAAGAGTCCATGCAAAGAGGCTTGGAGTATCGAGGTAGACCTTCGACATATACAGATTCTCGCCAATGGACCCAAATGGAAGGCCTATGACCTCAGCTGCTATTGCGCTCTTCCACCCTAGACCCAAGGCCGTTTTTATTCCCGATACAAAATAGGGCATTATATATGGGATGTAAATGTATCTGATACGCTTGAAAAACCCTATTCTGTAGGCTTTTGCCATCTCCTTGATATCAAGGGGAGTGCTCTTCATTCCCTCAAGGAGATTTGTATACATAACTGGAAAGACAATCAGCGCAGAGATCGCAATTGAAAGATTTTTGCTTCTGATCCAAACAAGCACCAGAATAATAATTGAGGCAACGGGCGTAGACCTCACTGTGCTGATAACTGGCTCTAGGACTATCTCCACACCAGAAGATGAATAGGAAGCCACAGAGAGAACGAGAGACAGAAAGAGCGCAATCAAGAATCCAAGTGCGACTCTGACTACCGAAAACAAAACTGAGCGCCAAAATCCCATCTCTCCCATAAGAGAGAAAAGGGTCCTAAGCACCTTAAATGGAGACGGGAGGAAGAGCTCCTCCCCAATCAAAAGCGATACTAAATACCAGGCAAAAAGCCAGGCAATAGCAGATAGAAATACAAAGAGACTACGGCGTGTAATAGAGCGCATCTGTTGGAACGCTCCCTCCTACGCTATTTTCGTTAAAGCTGTAGAGTATATTGAAGTACTCATCCAATGCTCTAACCATCTCCTTGCCTCTAATAAGGACAATATTGCATAGAGAAATAGCGCCAAGGGCAACATTCTCTGCTATTATTCCATATTTGCCGATGAGAGACGCAGCACCCTCAATATCACTATTAACGTAGTCAACGGACTTCTTGTACTCTTTTAGAAAATTCTCAACTAGAGTCGGATTCTCCTCAATAAAATCAGAACTGGCAACAACAACTCCTGTAATAAGTGGGGATGAGGTGAGCTCTTCCCATTCATCATTTAGGTCCACTGCAATTGCTATATCAGAATTCTGCATCATGGCGCTTGTTGCAAATGGCTGGGGAAGCATGCTTACCGCAGAGCCATCTCCACCCGTCTTTACAAG
>CANRIJ010000002.1 GCA_947630635.1 uncultured Spirochaetaceae bacterium
CCCTTTATAAAGAGGTCATAGGATGCCATATTCTGCATAGCTCCTATATACCGCATTTTCAACCAATCTCGTCAGATCGATATAATTTCCCCTCTTAGTTGAGAAAATCAAGGCTCCCTTCAAATCCTCTATATCATCCTTCCTAAGAGAAGGCATGAGATATCCATTTCGAACGAGCTCGATTGAGAGAATCAGCGTTGAGAAGAGAAAGTCGCTCTTCTTCAGTGGATTTATTCTCAGAAGCTCTCCAAATAGGAGAATGGCACCAGTTATGCCATTGAGAGAGCTCCATGAGAGCTCGTATTGATACATCATAGACTCAATCTCATCTCCCACGCTGACATCCTCTTCGTCTCGTCTCTGATACTTAGGAGCTCTCTTATCATCAAAGACCGCCTCATCTTTCCAGATTCCCTGAAAGAGCCTCTCCCGAAGCTCCCTTAACCTCAAATCAGAGAGCTTTTCGCCTTTTTTGAAATAGGCGTTTAAGAGATATGCGTAATTTGATATTAGTATATGGCTCTTTAGCGAGAGGCTATCATCAATATCGCCTCTTAAGACCTTTAGAATGCTCTCTTTTGAAATATTCTCTCCGTCGAGTGAGAATGCACACTCCAAAAGCGAGGAAACGACACTGTCAAATGCCTCTTTGTCAGAGATGAAGGCCTCCTCAGAGAGCCTTTCTCTTAGTGCCTCGCATCTATTTATGTCGCTCTGCCCGACTCTAATGTCATAGCTTTTGAGTCTTCTGAGTCTCCTTCCATCCCTGGGGCGTGGAGCATCCTCTGGGATCATCCAAGTCCAATTGGTCTTAATTGCCCCATCTATTCTTCCATCCGAGCAGAGAACTCTGATTCTCCTGCCTGAAATATTCCACCTGTCGGATGCTTCCTTAACGCTTAGATACCTCATAGTGTGATTTTGATGTTTAAAGGGGCATACTTCAATAAATCAAAAGCAAATAATTCGAAATTTTCCGATATAAACGCTTTTCGATATATCTCAAAAGGGTGTTTTTATTCATAATAGCCCTTTGTGGCTACAGATAGATATGACGCAATTATAGTTGGTTCGGGTCCGGCGGGAATGGGAGCGGCATTCTCGCTCGTGGAGAATAAGAAAGACATATCGATTCTGATGATCGATAAGTCCCCTGTGTCTACAGGCGGCATGCGAAATGACTGCAAGATGAACTTCACCTTCCCGATAGGCTTTCCTGAGGAGTATTGGACTGAGGATGAGGCGAATAAGTACCTTGATATAGTCTCAGATAAGCTAAAGCCCAGGATTTTTCCAAAAGAGAATATCAAAACATACCAAGAGAGGGCAAAGAGGCTCGATTCATCGCTGTTGGAAATCAAACAAACTCATCTCGGAACCGACGGCGGACTCAGTCTCATAAAGGAGCTCTTAAAAGAACTTGAGCGTAGGAATGTAACGCTCTCTCTTGGAGAAGAAGCTCTGTCAATTGATGGAAATAACAGGATTCTCCACACAAATAAGAGGGATATCCTTTTCAAGAGCATACTCATTGCACCAGGAAGACAGGGCTTCTCATTCCTGCAGGATCTGATGCACGAGCTTGATATTCCCTACATGGACAATATAGTGGATATCGGAATCAGAGTTGAGACAAGACTTGAGCACTATCCAATTGTCAAAGACTACTACGACCCCAAGTTCTATTTTCCAGAGAAGGTCAGAACATTCTGCACCAATAGCGGAAACGCACATGTGGTAAAGGAAAAGTACCAAACCAAGCGCGGTGATATCTGGTACTCGGTTAATGGACACGCATACAGCAAAGATGAGAAAAAGGACAATGGCTTAGTGAACTTCGCAATGCTTAAGACCGTCAAATTCACAGAGCCCCTTGCAAGCGGCCAGGATTTTGCAGAGCACCTCGGAGTAATGGCTGCGATGATGGGAGGGGGAAAGCCCCTTATGCAGAGAGTCGGAGACTTCAGGATGGGAAGAAGAAGCAAGCTATCTACATTCAATGACGATCTATACGATTTTGAGCCATCATTAAGAGACTGCTGCCCATCAGATATATCGCTTGCGATGCCATCTAAGATTCTGAGATACATATGGGCTGCAATGAAGAAACTGGACACAATAGTGCCAGGAATTCTCCATCCATCAACCATCATGTATTACCCAGAGATCAAACTCTATGCGAATAAACCGCAGTACCTAGATAACCATTTCCAGGTGAAGGAAGGCATCTTCTTCGCAGGCGATGGCGCTGGAACATCAAGAGGTATTACAGGAGCTTGGGCATCTGGAATAAGAGCCTCTGAAGGCATGGACGAGTATGTTTAATTTCTATGAAATAAACTTTAGTCTAAGAAACATAGGAAATTAAGTCTTATTAATGATGCAGAGCCAAAGTGAGGTCAAATAAAGATGGCATCCAATGATTTGATATCAGTCATCATTCCAACGTATAACCCCAAAGAAGAAGAGCTTGAAATGGCCTTAAAAAGCGTTGTCTCTCAAGAAAAAGACGTAAATATTGAAGTGTTGATCATTGATGAGGGCTCTGATGGGGAGCATGCAAAGACTATTGAGGACGTCTGCTCGAAATACCAATGTGCCAGGATCATCAAGAAACTCCATAGCGGAGTTTCCCAATCTCGAAACTTGGGGATGAAAGAAGCAAAAGTATCCTATCTAATCTTCATGGATGCAGACGATACAATTGATGAAGGCTCCTACAAGAAAATACTAAACGAATTCAATAAAGACAGAAAGCTTGACGTTGTTGAATTCGGATTCAAAAAATCAGAGGATTCCAAAATTTAACCCTACTACAAGACCAAAGAACCTATAGTTTTATCTGATTCTGATATACTTGGCTCAAAATATGTAACTGGCAACGTTTGTTTCAAGATGTTCAAGATAAGTCCTGAAAAGCCGCTGCCCAGATTCAAAGAAGACAGATGGCTCCTAGAAGATGGGATATGGAAACTCGAAACGCTTAAGATTCCTAGAAAAACATTGGTTATGCCTGAAATCTTTTATACCTATTACATTCGAAGCAGCAGCACATGCTACAATCCAAATACAGTCTTAGAGAAAGAAAAAGAAAACTATAGTGCATTCCCAATAGCAATAGATATAGCAAAGCAAATAGGAAAAGAGACCACAAGCAATATTGTTGAAAGGTATCTATCATTTATTTCGAGAAGCTATTGTTTTTGGAAATTTGATTACAAAGGCGACAAGAAGATCAAAAAAGAGCATCTTAAAGCCAATAAAAACATGGCGAAACGCATTATATCCATCATCCCTAAAAAGGAAATTAAAGATACCTATCTGAAAAATAATCTCTATCCTCTTTTCATGCTTTTGAACCCTTTTACAAAGAGGGCAAAACTTAGCAAAGTCATGGACGTATCCGATTCTCTCTACCAAGAAATCGACTAATAATAAGAAATTAATGTTGTTTTGCTGATTTTATAAAGAAGGATTCTATCTCAATTCATCCTTCAAAGCCTCAAGGAGAATGTCATTGTCTTCCTTTTGTCTGATTGCCAAACGAATGAACTCTTTCCTCTCTTTATTGACTTTCGGAGTCAGATCTTTAATGAGAATGTCGTGTTTAACTAACAATCGCTTTGTTAACTCACATGCAGTAATGCCATTTTTTATCTCAACCATAAAATAATTTGCCTCTGACGGTATTACCCTCAAAGCCTTATTATCCCCAAGCATGCTAGCAAAACGCCTCCTTTCCGCTCGGAATCTTACAAGCGACTTCCTATAGTCTTTCTCATACTTCTCAAAGATCTGCATAAAGAACTCTGCAAATGAATTGATGTTCCATATGGAAACATCCTTCTTCAATTTCATAATCATATCCTTGTTTCCCGAGGCCAAAACACCCAAGCGAAGACCGGGTACTCCATAGGATTTGGAAATGCTCTTCATTACATACAAAAAGCTTGTGCCATCCAAAAGACCTTGATTGATAAGCGTATTGTTTTCTTCCTCTGCAAAGTCGGAAAATGATTCGTCGACAATTAGATTTATGCTTTTTCCTTCTGCCCACTCTATCAAGCTCAGTAGATCTTTCTTTGGAATATAATTCCCAGTAGGATTATCAGGATTAATCAAAACAAGACTTTTGATTTCCTTGTCGCCAAAGAAATCAATGAGATCCTGAGCACTATAGGAAAAATCATCATTGTCAGGAAAATAGGAGATAATCTCAGATTTATCATACCTGTTGGAATACTCTTCGAAGGTTGGCTTCACGATTCCTATCTTTCCATCAAGCCTCTCCATCAAGGCCTTGATTAACTCTGCCGCACCATTTCCAACAACAATATTCTCCTCATGTACCTCAAAATTCTTAGATGCCAGTAGTGAATTCACCTTCATGCCAGATGGATACTCAGTAAGAAGCTTAGAAAAGCCTGCCTTCATCTCGTCTATGAGTTTTTTCGGAGGGAAATATGGATTCACGAGATAGCAGAAATCAATAAGATTCGGATAGCGCCAATACCCACCATATCGACTTTGAAGAAGCTTAACCTTCTTTTCCTTATTTGAGGAAAATAGAGTTTCGGCTATGTCTAGATCTTGAGCATCATCAATCTCATACCATTTCTGGCCATCAAGTCGTTTTGCCTTAATTTTAGGCTCATTGAGCATAGTGATGACCTTCAATACCTGCTCGTAATACTCATTGTTCCCAAGTGCCTTTGAATACGCCTCTAAGAAAGGAACATAGTAGGTATTCGAGAAATCCTTTGAGAATTTATATATATTCACAGTTTTGAAATACTTATCTATCTCATAAAAATGGAATGACCCACCACCATCAATAAAAGCCTCAATATCATCACCTTCAGTTAGTTTTACGCAAGTGCCATCCATCCAGCTTTGATATTTATCAACCAAGACAAGCGTTTCAGTCGGATCATCTAGCAATGAAGTTATTAGAGAATCCTCAAAAATCAAATCCGATTCAAAGAGAAGAGTATCATCTTCGCATAGATAATCCTTTGCCAAAAACAGCGAATAGATATTATTGGTTTTGTCATATATAGGGTTATTGATAAACACAATGGGAGTCTTGATATCAAGTGTTTCGATATAATCAATCAGCTTCTGTCCTTCATATCCCACAACAACAACTATTCGCGATAGATGCTGTTCTTCTATCTGATGAAGCATTCTATCAATAAGAGTTACGCCATCAACCTTGACCATGCACTTGGTATTATGCTCTGTCAATTCCTTAAGCCTTCGCCCCATGCCTGCTGCCAGAATAATTGCCTGCATACTATCTCTCCTGCCAACTAACAATAACTAATCATGCTACACAAAATCTATCTTACTAACTTTTCAGATTGCTTAATTGAAAATTATCTACAGCCTAAAATCAAAATTCCTATTTATAAAAGAAATCGCCAGTTCCATCCAAGGCTGCACTGCCTCTTCCTCATTTCCAGTCTCTCTCCTTCCAAGGCAAAGACCATGTGATCCCCTATCAAATATATGAAGCTCAAATGGAATTCCTCCCTTTGTAAGCTCAGAGGCAAGCGCCAATGAATTCTGGACAGAGACTGATCTATCTGTGCATGTATGCCAAATGAATGTCGGCGGAAAAGAGGTATCTATATTCTTCAAGACATCATAATACTTAATAAGACGCCTGCTACCACCGGTAAGGTTCTCAACAGACTTTTCATGGGCATCGCTTCCAGAGACAAGGATCACAGGGTAGCAGAGAAGCATCAAATCGGGCCTTATATATCCAAATTCCTCTGGATGAGATGCATAGGAGGCAGCTAGGTGCCCTCCTGCAGAGAATCCCATGAGCGCTATTTTTCTATCATCTATATCCAAGCTCTCACTATCGCTCTTAATTAGAGCCATTGCCTCTTTAAGCTCTTCACTGGGAGAGCTTATGTCTATCTTTTCTCTGGTAACCGAATAAAGAAGAACAAAGACCTGGTAGCCAGATGCAAAGAGAGGAAATACAACAGGATCCTGCTCTCTAGGAGAAAGGTGGCTATAGCCGCCTCCTGGCAATACAATAATGCATGGCCTCTTTCTATAGCCTTTCTCATTGGAATATGGCGAAAGATCCTCATGAATGTATCCTTTTAGCTCCGCTTCGCCTTTGCCGACTTTATAAGACACGCATCTCATAGCGATGATTATATTTGAAAAAGATGTTTATTTGCATCCGATAGCCCATTTGAGTTTGTTTTAAAGACAATTATCAAATACACTCTAATCACTCATGAAAAGAAGGCTTTTATCGATACTAATCGTCTTATTTGCATCTTGCTCGCTATTTTCTGCGAATCTGCAGAAAACATATAACATGACCGATGAAATATGGATAAAGGCGAATAGACTTAGCAGAACAGCCGGCAGACTGGGACCAGAGCCAGTTTCACCTACGACTGGAGCTGCAATACTCCAAGCACTTGAGAGGCTGGATTACGGCTCTCTTACACAAAAAGAAAAGAACATCTATGACGAAATTAAAGAAGAACTGACAGCAGACCCAAACCTTCATTTCAATTCTAAATACATAGACTTAAACTTAGAGGTATATCTAAATCCGGAGTTCTATTACTTCAATAACACAAAAGACACCTATTATTATGAGTTTTTCAAAAACTATAATAAGCAGCCATCTTTTGCATCAATTAAGGGCGAAGCCTCTTTTGGAGACATGCTTTACATGTATCTAGGGTACACTCTCAAAGATGCGCCTTTTTACTTTGGCTATAACGATAATGGCGATGTTACAAGAGGAGAGCTATTCTATAGATTCACTAATTTTGCATTCATACTGCATCCAGATCCTTCCGGGAAATGGTATTTCATCAATAAATGGGAAAATGGAAGAGGCTATCTATTCATAAACAACTATAGGCCAATACTCTTCGGAACCTCAATTGGCAATGAATATATGAACCTTTTTCTAGGACAGGCTCCGCATTCGTTGGGATCTGGAAAGATAGGAAATATGACGATTTCAGACTCCTTTCAATTCCAACACGTTGCCCTCTTCTCTGTTTTCACTGGAATCGTATCCTATAACCTGTCTATCACCTCATTTGATAATTTCGAAAAAATGCTCCCATATAATGGAAGCCTAGGAACCTCTTCCACATCAAATAACAGTCTCACGCTCAATGGAGACCATCAAATAAGATCGATTAGCCGTTTTGCCTTCAATCTCTTCAATAGAGCAAGACTGACTATTGAAACCGGCGCGCTTATGGTAACAAACTCCTTTGATTGGAGAATATTCCTGCCTATAGCCATTCCACACAATTGGGGCAATAACAAAGAAAACATGATCCTGACTCAGGCAGATGAGGCAAATAACATTCTCACAATAGCCCTTGATTATACCCCGATAAAAAATCTCAGCTTCAATTTGCAGCTCACGTCCGACCAGTTTATGGTCTATGGAGAATCAGGAGGAGGAAGACCAAATGCTCTTGGGCTTCTATTCAACACTACTTATACATTTGACTTGAAAGACTGGGGCTATATGGATCTCTGGGGTGAATTCTACTATTCAACGCCATATCTCTATCTGAACACAAAATATACTGTTGATTGGGATAGAATTAACCTAGATTCTGAGGAAGGCACTCTATCTCAAAGCCAAGTCACTCAAATTGAAGCATATGCTGAAAAAGACGATTGGGCGTCACTTGCTGAATACTTTCCTCAATATCTAATTAAGAATTACCGCTACGACTGGATTGTAGGATATGGATATGACAGAAATAGCGCCTCTGACTTTAATTATTCTGGATATCCTTACGGCCCCGATACCATCGCTGGAGCAATAGGCTTAGAATGGGATTCCTACAAAGAATGGAAAGCCGGATTGAACATAATCTACAAAGTACATGGATCTAAGGGCTATCAATATGCAACCAATAGCAATCAAAACATGGACAACACAAATGGAGAGAACATGAATGCCACTACTCCAACCGGAATTCCTGAACATACTTTCCAATTTATCATTGAAAGTGAGTATAAGCTAAATAAGCATTTGGAATTCACAGCATCGCTCTCTAATTCAAGCATTTGGAACTACCACAATGAGAAGGGAGCATTTAAGGATTACATTCAGACTGCCATTGGAATGAAGTGGACTATTTTCTAAATTTTCCCATAAAAAGCAGAGACTGCATTATTCTTGGAAACCCTTTATACTAAACACTTGATTATGAGTTACGGTTGGTTCGTCAAAAATTGGTTTAGAATCGGTTCTAGAATTTCATGGAAACTCAGCTTTAAGACCCTAGGCGGACTCTTATACTTCAATCCAGCCTTTCAAAATGATCGCGTATATAGAATCATCGAATCCAAGCATGAGCTTGTTCTCTCATGGCTCAAAGAGAGATACCAATATCTTTTAGACAAATACAAAGAAACAAAAGACATTGAAGATCTTAAAGAAGCACCAAAAGAGAGAAAAATATGGATTATGTGGTGGCAAGGCGAGGAAAATGCACCTATCTTAATTAGAAAATGCATCGAATCCACCAGAAGAAACGCAAACGGCGCTGAAGTTATCGTTATAACTGAAAAAAATTACATGGATTGGGTTGATATTCCAAATTACATTATTGAAAAGCACAAAAAAGGAATAATCTCCTTTGCGCAGCTCTCCGACATAATGCGTATTCACCTCATTGCAAAACATGGGGGACTTTGGCTTGATGCAACAATATGGACAAGTCAGCCAATACCAGACGATATCTTCAAAATGAGATTCTTCACTCCGCACACAAAGCTCAGAAAAACACCATTTGTGCAAAATGACAGAATGCACTGCTTTATTATGGCAGGTCTTCCTGGGTCCAAGATCATCGAATTTGAAAGAGAGTTCCAAGACACTTATTGGAAGGAAAATGATGTAATAATCGACTATTATCTACTCGATTACTCATTAATGCTTGCGTACTACAACATACCAGAGATTAAAAATGAGATCGATTCTCTGCCCTATACTAGCGAGACTCTTTACGGACTGGTGGAAGAAATGGATAGACCATATGATAAAGAACGAGTCAACCTGCTTTTGAAAGAGAACGTCTTCTCAAAGCTAAATCGCTACATCAAATACAAAGAGATATCTAAGAGCAAAGAGACAACATATAAAAAGCTGATTCTAGACAACTAGGCTATTTAATTATCCTTACTATCTCATCAAGGTATTTTTTCTCTAAAGAGGCATCTTCTTCCAACACCTTATAGCCACCAGCCTCATTTACATATTTATTCTTAACCGGCACTTTATCTGTAGCCCTGATCTTAAACCACTCGTACTCAATATCCATATGTCCAATATCAAGTGCTCTTCTTCCGCTTTTATAAAGCCTGTATGAAAGGACTGTTGCTGTCGGCCCCAATGCTAGAAGATAGAGAGCGTTTTTATCCTCGCAAATTGCAGCATCATATATTTCATCAATTTTAGAATAGGCATTCTTAGCAGGTCCGAGTATTCTTCTTACGCTCTTTGCCTTTGACAGAAAATCATTGCCAACACCAAGCCTTGACTTCTCACCCTCAATCAGCACTATATCCTTACCTGAGAAGATATTCCTCATTCTTGAAAAGCATTCTGATGCATGCTCTTCATCAAGAAAACTCATCCATGGACGGGTAACTTCTGTATCCCCATAGGTTATACCAGTTGAGAAATATCGCCTCCAAAAGACGCCCATTAATCTCAGATTTGAAGTCCACCATTTCCTAGATGCTTCTTTCAATGAGTTCTTGTTATTGATAAAGATTGGAATACAAGACAAAAAATCAGAATCGTTGCATTTGGCTACTTCAATGAGATCTCTTTTAAGCTTCAATGATACTTTTTGAAATCCAATAGGAACCAAAGCCATTAAAGACACTTCACCATCTCCAAACCTACCCATAGAGACATTATCATTTTCAAGTCTATCTAAAGTCTCACTGCTGGTAAGTATTCGCGGTGGCCAGTCTTTTTTCATATGGAAAGTCTAGGTTATAAAATAATCAAATTCAACAAATTGTCTAATAAGGTAAGACTTCATAGAAGCAACTCTAAATCATGCTATTTGCTTTTCAATGCATCAAAGACCCTGTCTATAGCTTCTTCATCCGCTTTCTCGCTGAACTTTCTAGCAAATAGGAAATCTGAATTTAGAAGCATATCAACATCCTCACTGGTAATTACATGGGGTTCGCCTCTGCTCCAGTCGATATACCTCATATTCCCATGCATATCACCATCAAAGGTCTTGAAATATAAGGCATCCTTAAACTTTGGGTTATTGTGTACAAGAAGCGGTAAAAAGGATTCATCACTTGCTCTTGTTGCTCTAAACTGCTTTTTAATCCAAGCCTCATTTTCGAGTATGTAGCGAGCTAAATCATCTGTTATATCGAACCATTGGCTTCCTCTGGCAAAATCCATATCCCGAGGTATCCTATTTACTCTAAAGAGCCACTGCCAAAAAATGCAAAAATATTCTAGTCCTACAAAGAAATAATCCTTTACCTTCTTTCCACTTCTATAGTGTTTTGTAAGCACATGATAATATTTAATTCTTTCATAATAGGGCTTACTTAAAAATTTGCCAGGGACTTGGTACTCAACAAACTCCCTACCATTATTCTTGTCAAAGAAATTTAATATATACTCTTGGCTCTTTATAGGAAGATCAGAGCCAGAAAGCAGGTGATAATATTGATAAGGCCCATTGTCTATGGCTTTTCTCAAGAGAAAAAGCTCTGATTCTGTAAGAGAGAAATCTGACCAATAAATCGCAATATCTTTATATATTTTCAGAAGCCCATCTGTTTTTCTCTCTGTAATATCTCCTTTTTTTATGTCGGAGTTACTATCAATATGAACGTAAATATCATTTCGTGGATGATCCAACAGAGTTATAAGCTTATTCAAAAGATCTATTTGATTATGAGCCAATATCAAATAGGCATGCCTTCCCTTATTTCCATTCTGCATTTTCAATATGTCCGCCTTTTCTGGCTTTTTCGGGTGGAGGAATCATGTAATCTCCAAAATCATTTGTCAAAATCTCATCAAAGCATTTTGGAACAAGAAATTCTGTATCCTCAAATTTCATTGTAACAAAATCTTCAAAATAATTTGCTTTGTATAGCCTAAAATCATTTGCAAGGTCCAAAAATCCAGAAAAATATGATCTGCCACCGTTGCTGATATATTTTGCTATAAAGTCAAAAAGCTTTTTATTTATTTCACATGGGGATGTTTTCAAATATTTAAATCCGTTCCCCTCTAATGAGCCCTCCTTTGTGTAAAGAAGCAAATTCCATAAATTTGCTATCTTCCAAATCCCTGGGGCAAACTGAAAATCGGAAATCATATTAATACGGTAAAAAGAAAGAAGCCTTTTCCTAAAATCATCAGTTTTTTCTTTTTTTATATCCACTCTATAAAAAGGAAAAATATCTACAAAAAGACCATAATCAAATGGTGGCTTAAGAGTTTTTTCATACATTGAGGTACAGGTATCTATAATCTTCGCATAAGGCCAAATGTATTTTTCGGTATTTGTATAATGTATAAGCCTGTAGCGCTTATCAGCGATCTTGTTAAATTCAGATAAAAGAATCTCATAATCATGAGAAAGCATTCCTACATCGAAATCATCATCCCAAGGAATAAAGCCACCATGTCTTACTGCGCCTAAAAGCGTTCCATACATTAGAAAAAAGCCTATTCCCAAAAGATCACATACACGTTTTAGCTCTTTAGCAATAGAGAGAATGAGTGGATGGACTTCCGAATTGCTAATAATATTTTTCTTGCTCTTCATAATGGCTTCTTACTAACTTAACAAGTTTTCTAGCAACTTCCATTGCATCAAACTCTATTGGCACTCTCTCAAAATTCTTGTCTACCTCTTCGAGTTTACTGGGATTATCAATTAAATCAAATAAAATCTCAGAGGCACCATGCTTACTATCTGAGGCATTCCACCCCACTTTATATTTCTCAATGAAATTAGCCGAAGGTATGACAGTATATACAAGTTCTGTAATCAAGAAGGGACGATGGGCATATATAGCCTCAACTATGGTATTGATTCCGGCTCTTCCAACAATAACATCCGAAGCAGCAAGGTAAGTACTAACATCATTTATAAAACCTCGAACATGGATTTTCAAATTAGAGTTGGTCCTCTCTGAGATATGCAAGAGCCTCTTCTTTGTTTTGCTATCAATACCACCGATTATAACAACCTGAACTGGCTTTCCTGATTTGTCTAAATCCTCCAGTACGCTTAAAGAGCCTATCCCCTCTCCCCCCAAGTTCAATTGAATGGTAAAGAGACTCTCATCTAAACCAAGCTTCCTTCTGGCATCTCTTTTGCTCAATCTTTGGCTATTTGCAACTTCGCTTTGAAGGGGGAAGGGAACCAGAAAGAGAGACTCTTCTCTTTGCCCCATCTTCTTAACTCTTTCTAGCCCCTCGTTAGTAGAGATCAAATATCCATCAAGCCTATCAGATATTGAAGCAACTGGAGCATTGAATACATCTGTCGCATAGTAATAGACAGGTATATCAATCTTCATATAGCTAAGCATCTCTGCAATGATTCTCGAAGCGTATGGATGAGTTGCAAATATGAAATCAACTGGATCCTCTTCAAGATTTGACTCCAAAACTCTCCTCAAATGACGCTTTGCATACTTAATGGCAAGTTCCATACCATTGGAATTTGCATCATTATGCTTTGAAAGTCTCTGCTCTGTATTGGGATGCTTTAGCATCGTCCTCCAATAAAACTTATTAATAGAGCCTATCCATTCTATGTCAAAATATTCAAAGAACTCTTCAAAATAGGTCTCTACCCCCAGTTTATTAAGACACTCTTCTACTGCTTTAAGAGGGATATAGTGTCCTTTTCCGCCATCTACATATAAGCAAAGTGCCTTCATAACCTACTAAGTCTATCATTTCAAATAGCTATAGACAAAGCTGACTATCAAGGCATTGAATCTAATTTCCTATAAAAATATATTTAAGTCATGGAATTTCCATTCAGCATATATTTTTATAGACACCTAATTACTGCCATGATGGGCATATCAAAACCACTATATGGAGTCAAATACAGAAACATCCTCAAATATATGGAATCAGATCTAAAAGATGTATTAGATAAATACAAAGACATCGATTTTGATGCAACAGAGCCTATTCCAAAAATCATATGGGCCCTTTGGTGGCAAGGAAATCAATCAGAATTCCCTGCAATTTACTACTGCTGCAAAAAAAATCAAAACACAAAGGGTTTTGAGTTCCATTTAATAACAAAAGAAAATATCTTCGAATATGTTTATATCGATGATATTCTTCCTCTGATTGAGCAAAACAAAATTAGAATCCAATCCTTTTCTGACATTGTAAGAATGCGCCTTTTAAAAAAATATGGTGGCATTTGGGCAGATGCCGGCCTATTCACATTGAAAGACAATTACTACGAAGAATTAGCTAGCAAGTATAGTTTTTATACATTGAAAATTCCCACTATTGAAAAATGGATGAATGTATCTGAGGGCAAATGGCTGGTTGGCTTTTGGGCATCACAAAAAAACAATCCCTTTTTTGCCTATGTCGATGATGCTTTTACAACTTTTGTCAAAAAACATCAGGCTACCATTGATTATTACCAATTAGACTTCACTACAATGCTCGGATACATACATATTCCTTTCGTTAAAAAGCTTTTTGATTCTATACCACCTTCGAATCCTGATTTCTTTTGGCTTGGAAGTAATATAAATAAACCTTTCAATCAAAAAAAATGGAATGAATTAGAATCAAAAAACGACGTTTTAAGATTAACATGGAGAATATCCCCAAAACCTTTGACTAAAAATGAGAAATTAACATACTGGGGATATTTAAATAAATTAAAGCATTAACTTTTGACAAGTTTGCTTGTTTTAATCTTAGGAATATAATCAGAGCCTATGGCCAATAACCGCGACCAAGAAAGAATCAAAAAATCAACTAAGAATGCCACAGTCGCGGTTGTAGCCAATGTTGTAATTGGCATACTCAGCTTCTTTGAGAGAAAAGTTTTCAACGATTACTTCAATCCGTATTACCTTGGCTTAAATGGAATACTTAATACAGTAATTGGAGTACTTTCAGTATCAGAACTTGGCATATCCGCAGCAATGGCATTTGCCTTATATAAGCCGATTGCAGAAGGCAATAAAGAGGAAATTGCTTCAATAATACAGACACTAAGACGCATTTATAGATATCTTGGAATATTTATTTTTGTGGGTTCAGTCGCTATAATCCCCGCTTTGCCCTACTTAATGCAAGTAGAAATCAACTTTACTGACGTTGTTTTATATTTTCTTGTATTTGCATTGAAAACAAGCCTTACTTATTGGATTGGCTATCCTTCAATACTTCTAGGCGCTAATCAAGAGCAATACATTGTCACATTCATCAATAATGCATGGTGGATTGGCATGAACCTATCATTAATGGCAATTTCAGCATTTACCCAAAACTACCTCTTATATGCAATAGCGGTGCTTCTATTTAATATCGGAAACTCAATAACAATAAATCTAAAAGTAAAAAAGTCCTTTCCGGAAATAAAAACAAAAGAAAAACTCAAATTAAGACCCGAAACAAAAAAATCGATAATTACAAATGTAAAAGGTCTAATTCTCACTAAATTAGGTGGAGTCATTGTCTCAGTCACTGACAATATACTTACCTCTTCATTGGTATCTACAGTATTTTTAGGGCTAGTTACAAACTACCAGATGATCACTAATGGATTTGCGGGATTTATAGCAATTATCCCAAATGCAATCACTGGCTCTGTAGGAAATATGGGTGCTACAGAAAAAAAGAGAAAACTATCTAAGACTTTTTCTCTCCTATGCCTTTCCCAGTTCCTAATAAGCTTCATAGCCTCAATGCTAGTTCTTGGCATCGGAGATTCGTTTGTAATCACATTCTTTGGAGAAAGATGGCAATTGCCCTTTATATCGTTTGTATTAATCGTCTTTAATTTCTACCTGACAAATTACAGACAAATATTAAATACATTCAGATCATCGCTCGGCCTCTTCTATCGTGATAGATTCAGACCAATAACTGAAGGCATTTTCAACTTAACTGTATCGTTTGTCTTAGGTTGGTTTTGGGGCTATAACGGAATCATAGTAGGCACGATCTTAACCAATTTATTTATTAATCTGATTTTTGAGCCAATTGTAATAAGCCATTACGGTCTCAAACGCTCATCAATGGCTTTTTTCATAAAATTCTTCTTTGAGCTTCTTTTGACAATAGCTTCTATGTCCCTACTCATATGGATTCTCAGTTTCATCCCTTTAAAAGGCTATTTGTGGCTATTGGCAAGAATAGGAATATCACTGGCTTTGTCTGTAATAATCCTTATCCCAATAATTCTTGTTAGCAAAAATGCCAAAACTATCGTTAAAATGGCTTGGAGCATTATTGCCAAAAAGAAAAACAAGACTTTTAATGAAAAAATTGAATCCAATCAGGAAACCATTAAAATTAATGCTCAATTATCAAAGGAACTGGAACAAGCCAAAGATCCTTCTTTTACTCCACTGACAACCAACCCAGAAGAAAGCGAGGAATAACTTAATTGAAATGCCCTAATTTGCAAAATACAATCTAAAGAGTGATTGGTAGCAAAGGACATATAGCAAACATCCTAAAATTCATTATGAAGCATGCCTGGTGGGTAATGGGCATCATTTTGTTAGTCACCCTATTCTTCTGCTATACTCTCAAAGATCTCAGAATCGATACAAACATCTTTTCCTTTGCTGGAGATGTACCAGCTGCACCAATTAATACAACACCCAGCGAAAAGCCAAAAGATAGGCTCATTCTAAAAGGCATAAATGGAGATATGCCATTCCCAAATAAAGGCGAAATAGTCCAAGTTCCAAACAGAGCAAACACTTTTTCTGAGACGGAATTCGAAAATACAATACCATTTGAAGAGGTTGAGCCAATTCTCAATCCGTATTCAGAAGAAAAAACTGGTTCATTCCCAGACGGTTATGTAATCGTTTTTACAAGTGAGGACTTATACACACCCGAAGTCCTAAACGAAATCTATTCTGTAATGATGAATCTTGAAAATAGATATGAAATTGGACCAGTACTCTCCCCATTCGATTACGTAACTGTTGAGAAAAAGGGCACGCGGCTCTCAATTGTACCAATAGCACCAGTTAAACGAGGAGAGCTATGGACTGAAGAAGATATAGAACTCTTCAAAGAACGACTTTTAAAGGACTCAGTTGCCAAAGATTATCTTTACTCATCTGACGGCAATACAATCATGATCTACTACAGAGCTAGAGGGCTTAATTCAGACTCAATCAGAGAACTCGATACAATCGTAAACCCTCTTAGAAAATATGGGCGCTTAGCCCTTAATGGAGGCGGATTAATAACGGATGCAGTCATGAAGTACATTAATAGGGACCTAATACTTCTAATCTGTCTCTCGTTTATAGTTATACTTACCATCTTTTATCTGTCTTTCCACTCACTTAGGGCAGTACTCATACCTGCAGTAGTATCTCTGGTAGGCTTAATATGGACTCTTGGAACAATGACTCTAATGGGCTATAAGCTCACCATTGTTACAATCCTAACTCCTGTATTGGTGCTGACTCTTGGCTCCTCATATTCTGTTCACATGCTAAGCGAGTATTTTGAGACGGTTAATGAACACGACGAAGAAAGACTCAATGAGCATTTCTCAAGAATATCGAAAACCATCTTTTTTGCTATGCTTACGACAGTCGTAGGTTTCTTAGCTCTATTAATTTGCCGAACAAAACTATTCAGAGAACTGGGCATAACAATATCAATAGGCATTTTCTTCTGCTGGTTTTTATCTTTCACACTACTGCCAGCGATACTTGCCAAATCAAGGCTGCCAAAGCCCAAGACAGTCAAAAAAATCGAATATGGGCTCCTATCCAAAGTCGTTAATGGAACAGCAAGAGCAATAGTAAGATTTTGGTGGATACCGCTTATTGTCCTCGTCTTAGTATTCATATGGTTTTTATTCATAGAAAACAAGATAGGCTTTGATTCTAACTACATGTCTTATTTCCCGGATAATGATCCAATTGCCATAGATTCAAAGTATTTTGCCAAGACTCTGGGGGGGACAGATCCCTACTACTTATACATCTATGCACCAAAAGGAGAAGATAAATTCTTCTTGAAAGCAGAGAATCTAAAGGATGTCTATGCTTATGAACAAACTATAAAGGCTGCAGATCCCGATATAGTGCAGGTTCTCTCTTTCAGCCAATATGTAAGCTTCTTAAATGAGGTCTACAACGGAGAGTCTGGAATTCCAGATAACAATGGACTTATATTGCTTCTTTCCAGAACACTACAGCAGATAAAAGGCATCATAGGCTCCGATGTACTCGATATGCTGATCACTGAAGATGGAAATACAATTACCCTATCCATGAGAAACTATGATTATGTAGAACAGGATCTACAGACAACAGCAAGCGCCAGACGACTGAATCAGACTCTAGACTACTATCTATATATGCTTCCAGAGGGAACTACCAGCCAAGTCGGCTCTCTTGCTGCAACGAATCTAAGGGGAAGCGATATCATAATGGAAGATCAAACCAAGGCCACTTGGCTCTCTATGATCTTAATTTTCATAATAGCCTCAATTGCCTGTCTATCTATTCTCTATGGAGTTTCCACCCTATTCCCAGTAAGTGTCGGAGTTATGATCATATACATCTTAATGTGGTGCATTGGAATGAACTTTGACATAGTTACGGTTGGTTTCAGCTCAATAGCAATTGGTTGCGGAGTCGATGATGCAATACATTTTATGCTTCGATTAAAGAATAGGAGAAAAATACTTCACGGACACCCTTATAGAGACATTGTATTTGCAAACATAATTGAAACTGGCAAACCAATCATCCTTACAACTGTAAGTATAGATGCAGGCCTTCTAATGCTCCTATTTGCTTCCTTCAAGCCAATCAAATACTTTGGAGTGCTGATGTTTGTTGCACTCTCTGCCGCAATGATCGCGACTCTTACAATTCTTCCAGCAATCCTTATTTTCTTTGACAAGATCAGAGACTTCTTGAAGAAAAAGAAGTAATCCAAACTCTATCTTGTAAAAAATATAAAGTTGTTAAATTTAACAACTGCAATTATACTTAAATCAAAAATTCAGCCATTAAGGAACAAAATGCCATTTAGAGAAATAAGCCTAAGAGATTTTCAACTCGAGCTTTTAAGATTATTAGATTTCATTTTGGATTACTGCAACAAAAAGGGATATAAAGTATATCTCAGCGGAGGAACTCTCTTAGGAGCAATACGCCATAAGGGATTCATTCCTTGGGATGATGATATTGATGTCTGCATGCCAAGAGAGGATTACGAAAAACTCTGCAAAGATAAAACCCTGTTGGAAGGAATAGATGGATATGTTCTAAAACCTTATATGAAAACCCCAAATGGAAATATTTTCATGAAACTTTTTGATACAAAAGTCAAAATCAATGAGACATCAAATTATCCATTTATAAACAAAGGTTATATCAATATTGATATATTTCCTGTTGATAAGCTCCCAAATGGAAAACTAAAAATAAAATTGCTGACTTTCAAAATCAAGAAATATGCTCAATTTATAAATATGGCTGGAACTTATAATTATGAAACAAAAGGCCTACGCCTAATATGCGACAAAATTTTCTGCAATCTTTATAGAAAAATCGGCGTTGATAAATTCGCAAAAAGAATAAATGCAAATGCTACAAAATACGAAGACTCAAAAACAAACAAAATGATGGGTTTTGTCACTTGGGGCATAGGACTCATACCTGAACCCGAACTAAAAGATGATATCGAAATAATATTCGAGGGAAGAAAGATGAAAACTTTCAGAGGCTGGGACTATTGTCTTCAAAGCTCATATGGTGACTACATGAAAATTCCTCCTATAAACAAAAGAATTAACCACAGAGAAACACTATTGATCGATTCAAGCAGATAAGATCATTTAAAAAACTCATCTTTAGTATTGCTATGAAATACTCCAATTGATCTCTCTGCTTTAGTTTTAACCTTTACAGCAAAAACTGCATAAGATAACATTCCATCTATGCCAAAGCTTACATTAATAGTCCCAGTTTACAACACTCCAATAGATCTGTTTTACCCAGCAATAAAAAGCTTTGCAGAACAAAAGATTGATATAGATTATGAAATACTGATAGTTGATGACGGCTCCAACAAAGAAACAAAAGAAGCTATACAGAGAGTTAAGCATCAATACCCTTTAATTCAAGTAATTGAGCATGATAAAAATTTGGGACCTAGCTCAGCTAGAAATACAGGAATAAAAAATAGCAATTTAAGAGACAATGACTATTTGGCTATTTTTGATTCGGATGATCTATTGGACGCAGGAGCACTCCAAAAAATCATAGATGTTTTCAAGGATAACCCAGATGCTGACATGATTTCATATGGCTACCGTGTGAAATACCCCAATAAAATAGATACAATTACATTAACTGATAAAATAACAATAGCAACCCCAAAAGAATTTGCCATCAACTATTTAACAGGATACACATGGAACAAAGTCTATAAGAAAAAACCTAATTTCGAATTTCCATTGTGCATTGAATCAATGAGGCAAATGGAAGACAAAATTTGGAATATCGATATTCTTGATCAGTCAGAAAAGATTATTGTCATTCCAAATGTTCTATATACATATAACGTTTACGGTGGATCTCTTTCCAACAACAATACCAAGGCTGCAATAATTCAACATGAACGCTATGTAGGATTGGAAAAAGCAATAAAGAAGATAAAGCATTTTGGAAAAGATGCAACTAGAAAACAAGTAGAACTATACCTTAGCCATGCATTAAGAGATTATTGCTATTGGAAATATGACTTTAAAGGCGATAAGAAAACTAAAAAAGAACAAACCATAAAGCGAGTGCAATTAACTAAAAAACTTTTACTAGTCATCCCTAGAAAAGAAATAAAAAGCTCATACGTTAGAAACAACCTATATTTTCTCTTTATTTTATTTCATCCCTTTACAAAAAAGGCCAACAATAAAGTAAATACATATATGGAAAAAGAAATCGAGTTTGCGGAAAATATATTCAACCGCTAACCAATTTTAAAAGCCTTCCCACCCTTCGTTTGAATTGTAAACAACTTTCCACTATGTTAATCTAACAATGCTTCTACAAAGAAAGGGGAATAAAGACTATATATGCGGATAGCCTTTGGTTTTGACATCTTCTACCCTGAAACAAACGGTGTCATTACTTCTACTTTGAATTTGGCTAACAACCTGATCCTCAGAGGACACAAGGTCTATTTCTTTGTTCCCTATCACAAGAGCCTTCAGCATCTTGAAACAATAGGAAATGGAATAAAGCTTGTCAAAATCAAAGGCATGCCATCATATATCTACAAAGGCATGAGAAATATACCTGTCTCTGGATGGTATATGTATCCCTACCTTCTCAGGTACAAAATCGACATAATCCACAACACATCCCCATGGCTTATGGGCATGTCGCTAAACCATGCTGCCAGAAGACTCCATATCCCATCAATCGCTACACATCACACACTCATAGATAACCCTATCTATATCAAATATGCCCTAAAGAGCGATGCCCTGTCCTATGCGGCTCAAGACGCCATTTGGACAGTGGTATTTGCCCCATTTTACAATCTCACATGGATGGCAACTGCCCCAAATAAAGCAACATGCAGACAGGTCCAAGAGAGATTTCCCGGGCTCGATGTAAGATATGTGTCAAATGGAATCGACATATCAAAATTTGACGAGAATAACCCCATCAAACCTCTTCCAAAGCAAATAGACGAGAGCTGGCTTGGCGATAAGACTTTTCTATATGTAGGAAGACTTGGATATGAGAAAGCAATTGATGTGGCCTTTGATGCATTCCAGCTTCTTCTAGAGAGAATTCCAGATGCAAAGTTCATAATCATCGGCAGAGGGCCTGCAGAGGAGATGCTTAAGCGACAAATCAAAAAACTCTCCATTGAAAATAACGTCCTTATGACAGGCCTCATTCCAAACGATGAGATCATTGGATCAAGACTCTTCTCAAAAGTCGCGGCCTTTGTAACAGCGTCGCTTTCAGAAAACCAGGCAATAACTGTAATAGAATCGCTCTGCTCAGGCTGCCCGGTAATCTGTGCCGATGTCGAGAATATGCACAATCTCGTTGATGAGAGCCAAGGCTGGTTCTTTGAGGGAGGAAGCGCAGAGGACCTATCAAAGAAGATGGAATATGTTCTAACTCACAGCGAGGAAAGAGATGAAAAGGCTCTTGCTACAAAGAAATCCCTTCCCCTCTTTGACGGAAAGAATGTAGCTGCTCAATTTGAGAGAATCTATTTAGACCTACTTGCCATGAAACGCGGCGGCTTCTACGTAAAAAAAGGAAGAGAAAAAGCTGAAAAATACCTCTACAACCCAAAAAAGAAGGGCTACAAGGAAAGAGCTCAGAGGAAATTAGACAGAAAACTCAAAAAAGAGGAAAAGAACTCTAAGAGGAAAAAAGGAGATAATTAATCCCATGCCTTTGTCTTTACTCAAAAGCAAAATCGTACAAGAGGACATTCTCTCTATAATAAATGAGGAACTGCCTTTTCACGAATTAAAGGAAAAGAGATTTCTTATCTCAGGCGCAACGGGATTAATTGGAACATATACTACTCTTGTCCTCACAGAACTAAATAGACAAAAAGATCTATCAATTGAAATCAAGGTTCTCACACGAGATTCAGAGAAGGCAAAAAAACATTTCTCTGATGTATCTGAGAAAATTGAATTCTATGAGTCAATAGAGGATATTGATCCAAATATTGACTATATACTTGATTTCTCTTCTCCAACCTCCAGCAAATACTTTACAGAGAAACCAGTTGAAACCATGGAGGCTAACATCATCAATCTCTGGTCTCTATTAGAGCTTGCGCTCGAGTCTGAATCAAAGAAAGTAATCTTCTCTTCCTCCCTAGAGGTCTACGGAAATCAAAATACCCAAGAGCCTTTTAAAGAAGAATCAGAGCTTCCTGTGAATCCAGCTAGAATCAGAGATTCCTATCCAATATCGAAAATCGCCTCTGAAATGCTCGGAAACTCCTATGCTCATGAATATGGCATTGATTTTTCCTCAATCCGCTATGCAGGAACCTTTGGGCCATCATCAAATATAAAGACGAATGAAAGATTTATAAACGATTTCATCAGAAAAGCCTATTCTGGCGAAGATATAGTCTTAAAGACAGAGGGGAAGACAAAAAAACAGCTCTTATATCTATCAGATGCCATCACTGCCCTTTTCTATGTGCTTTTCTTCTCAGAGAAGGGCGAAAGCTATAATGCTGCAGACATGGCCTCTTTAATGTCTATCAAAGAGACAGCCGAGATGATAATCAAAGTCTCCAAAAGCAATTCAAAGGTACTGGTATCAAAAGAAAACACAGATTATTTTCCCAAGGAGCATATTACAGAGATGGATACCTCAAAGCTAAGAGACCTCGGCTGGACTGTTAAAGTATCCCCAAGAGAGATGTTCTCAAGACTCATAGGCTTTCTTGAAGAATACAAATGACACAAGATTGACTGGGTAGACAAAACCTCTATTAACTTCTAACCTAAAGCCCTATGAACAAGGTACCGGAAAACCCTTCAAAAAACCGGATTGACAGCTCATTTTCCCTAATAGCTGTATCTGCGGTTCTAATCACACTCTATCTAACTGCAAACCTAATGGCAGTTAAGATAATCAGAGTCGGATCTGTATCGATCTTCGATGCAGGAACAATCACATTCCCATTTGCATTCATGCTTGGAGATGTTCTCTCTGAGATATGGGGCTTCAAAATTGCCAAGAGAGTCATATTCCTCTCTTTTCTATGCAATATAATCCTAGTTCTCTTCACTGGACTGGGAATTTTTCTCCCATACCCAGACTATATGGAGAGCGTGCAGCAGGGCTACATTACAGTCTTTGGCTATGTGCCAAGAATAGTTATTGCATCCTTGATATCCTTCTTGGCAGGAGAGCTGATAAATGCAAAGGTCCTAGTGGTCATGAAAGAAAAGAGCAAAGATGGAAAACTGCTCTTTTTGAGAACCATAGGCTCTTCTGTTGTAGGATATGCAGTTGATACTACCCTATTTGTCGTTATTGCATTCATTGGCACCTCCCCCCTATCAGAGATATGGTCCATGATTTGGATACAGTACCTGGCAAAGCTCCTAATCGAGGCAACTCTCGGCACTCCTATGGCATATCTCCTGGTTTGGAAGCTCAAAAAGAAAGAGGCGCTTTCGTTGACACCAAATAGCTGATATGGTAGTTTTTTAAGTGCTGTTTTTGCAAAAACATATTGGTTAAAAGAGGTAAATCATGTCTTCAAAAGACAAGGAAACACAGGTTACTTTAAGCACGGGGATCGATGAGGTTAAAACCCCCAGTGGAAAGAGCAAAAAACCTGGATCCAAAAAAGTGAGAAAATCATTTGGCTGGTTCATCGGAGTTCTTGTTCTGATTGTCATATCAATCATGTTCATTATTCCTGCAACTGCATTCAATACATCTCCAAGCAAGATAGTATTCGGAAAATACGATGGCCAGGATATTGCACTTGAGAACGGAAACTTCTTCTACAATCAGCTGAATACAATCGCAGAGATGTATTCTCAGCAGTATAACGGAGCCGTTCCAACTGCCCTCTATCCCTCAATCTACTATCAGGCATTCCAGAATGGAGCTATCTATACTGCAATCAATAGAATGGCTGAGAAGGCAAAGATTGAGTCTACAACAGAGACTGTGCAGGAGGCTGTCCTCGAGAGTGGCTATTGGAACAACAGCGAGACTGGGGCCTTTGACGTAGATAGATACAATAGTGCAACAAAAGGCGAGAAAGACTACGTTGCAAGATACTTCGATATGCTCGTCCCATATACGACAGTCATTGATGATGCTCAGTCTGCAAAGCTGAGCGAGGGAGAGATTTCATTCATCAGAGGACTCTCCTCCACTCCAAAGAGCTTTGAATACCTGATTATCGACAGCTCAAAGATTGATGATGAAAGCGTTAGGGAATATGCGAATCTCAATATGGCTCCATTTATGAAGGCAGAGGTATCACCGCTTAACTACACTTCGGAGGATGAGGCCCAGAGTGCCTATGACTCAATAGCAAATGGCACTATCACATTTGAGGAGGCCGAAGAGTCATCAATTGATCCAACTGGAATCACAAACAATACTCCATACATGCTATATGAATTTGAGAATCTAATTGGCCAGGAAAATGCCGACTCAGTCTTTGACAGCTCAATTGGCTCAGTCTTTGGACCATATAGCGTTAACGGCGTATGGACTCTCTACAGACTCGACACTCTTCCCTCTGAGCCCGACTTGAATGATGCTGATACCCTCGATCTCATAAGAGACTACATGGACCAGAACGACAGAGAGATAGTCGAGGAGAAGCTTGGCGCGCTAGCAGATGAGATCTACGCGGCAGCTCTTGAAGACTTCGATAAGGCCGAGAGCGACTATGGTCTACTCACCGGCTCTGCTCTCAACGTTTCTGAGAACCCAGGAAATTCATCTTTCATCTACTCACTTACCATGGCAGATGTAAGAAGATACCTTTCTACTATGGCAGAAAACGATGACTTCTCTATCAGCCTCTTCAACATGGAGAGCGGAGATGTCATGAAGCCGGTTCTTGTCGATGGCGCATACATCATCACAAGGGCACTTGAATCAACTGGCGTCTCTCCGCTATTGAATGCAGTCACATCATCCTACCAAGACTATGCTGGAACAATGGCTGTGTCAGACTTTGAGGACTCTGTTATGAGATCAAACCTCTTGGAAGACAGATTCGCAGAAGCCCTATCCAGGTACGTAATAGGAAATGTACAATAAAGAGAATTGGGTGCGCGGCACCCAATTTTTTTATACCTTTGCTATCATATAAAAATGGAAAGAGAGATCAGAGAAGAGACAGAGCTTCTCAAAAGTAATGGCGAATTAACAGTCGAGGGCTGGGCGAGAAAGCCTTTCTGGAAGTACGACAGAAGCAAAATCAAGGCGAGTCTCTATAGAATAAAAGAATGGGACTACTACGCAATAATCAATGAGGAGAGAGAGTTCGCTATAGGAATAACCTACTCCGATTTGGGCTATGCCTCACTCTACTCTATTGCATTTGTTGACTATAAGAGCGGCAAATTCTCTGAGAAATCCAATATAAAGGCTCTAACTAGGCATAAGACAGGACTCCTTCCAAGCCCAGATTTAGACGGTGGCCTCACATATACAAAGGATGATATGACATTCTCCATAATCAAAAAGGGAGAAAAGAGAAGAATAATCGCAATGCTTCCAAGCTTCAGGCTCCCAGATGGGAGAATAGGACTAAAACTCGATTTGGCACTAATCGAAGGACACGGCACAGAGTCGATTAATATTGCAACAAGCTGGAAGGAAAACAGAAAGTGCTTCTATTACAATGAGAAGCTCAATCCAATGAAAGCAGAGGGCATAGTCTGGCTATCAAGCGAAAAGATAGAGCTGAAAAAGAGATCTTACGGAGTTCTCGATTGGGGACGCGGGAGATGGACACGAGAGAACACTTGGTACTGGGGCTCTCTTTCTGGAAATGATGGCGATAGGCTCTGGGGAATAAACCTCGGCTATGGCTTTTCTGACAGAACCCCAGCTAGTGAGAACGCAATAATCTATGACGGAAAGGCAAATAAGCTCAATCTCGTAGAGTTTGACTATCCAGAGGATTATACTAGTCGCCCATGGCTTATAAAAGACAATGAGGGACGCCTATTTCTCGAGATGAAACCCAAAGTAAACAGAAAGAGCGACTTCAATATTCTTGGCGCGATCAAGAGCGACCAGAATCAGGTATTTGGAATTATAAATGGCTGGTTCCTGCTCGATAGCGGCGAAAAGATCTCAGTCGATAACTCATATGGCTTTTTTGAGAAGGTCTACAATAAGTGGTAGAGCCAGTTTGCACCATTTGACAAAATTCCATTACTCATATCAAATAGAGAGCATCTGAATCGAAATCATCCTTTATTCGCTCTCTTTACCAAGAGCGAGAAATAAGGCGTAAATACTTTAATATCAAAGGATTGCTTGAAGGCAGGCATTTCTATGATTAAACTTTGAGTAAGAAGGAATCAAAATGGAAGACCTTAAGGATTTTAGAGATCTGGGACTATCTGAGAAAACCATTGACGCCCTAAGAAAGAAGGGTTTTGAAGAACCCACCGAGATACAGAAAAAGACCATACCGCTCCTTTTGACGGAGGGAACAGAGGTTGTAGGTCAGGCTCAGACTGGAACTGGAAAGACAGCGGCATTCGCACTTCCAATAATCGAGACTGTAAGCGAAGAGAATAAGAACGTACAGGCGCTGATTCTATGCCCTACTCGTGAGCTTGCCCTTCAGGTTGCTGAGGAGATCAACAGCCTCAAGGGAGATAGAAAGCTAGAGATCATACCAATCTATGGCGGCGCATCAATGGAAGTGCAGCTGAGAAGACTCAGACGAGGAGTACAGATTGTAGTCGGAACACCAGGAAGGATACTCGACCATATCAACAGAGGCTCATTAAAGCTTGACGACTTGGAGTTCATGGTACTCGATGAGGCTGATGAGATGCTCGATATGGGCTTTATCGAAGATATAGAAGAGGTATTGAAGGCAGTTCCAGAGGAAAAGAGAATGCTCCTCTTCTCTGCAACTATTCCTCCTGAGATCGAAAAGCTATCTCAGAAGTTCATGAAGAATCCGATAATCATCAGAACTCAGAAGGTAGACACAGCAACACCCCAGGCAGACCAGATATATTTTGAGGTAAAAGAGTCAGATAAGATCGAGGCTCTATCAAGGATAATAGACAGAGACCCCGATTTCTATGGAATAGTATTCTGCAGAACAAAGCTCCAGTGCGATGAGGTTGCATCCAAGCTGCAGGCAAGAGGATACGATGCTGAGGCTCTCCACGGCGACCTATCTCAGAGAGAGAGGGAGCAGATACTGAAAAAACTCAAAGAGAGACAGATAAGAATCCTCGTTGCAACCGATGTTGCTGCCCGTGGACTCGATATCAAGGACCTCACACATATAATCAACTATGCTCTTCCACAGGACCCGGAGATCTACATTCATAGAGTCGGAAGAACCGGCAGAGCTGGCAGAACAGGCACTGCAATCACCTTCATAACTCCATCTGAGGCTAGAAAATTCTCCTATATCAAGAAAGTCGCCCGCTCGGAGATAAGAAAAGAAGAGGTGCCTACTGCACAGGAGGTCATTGAGACAAAGAGGCAGAGAATAAAGGAAGAACTTGAGGAAGCACTGGATAAGAGCGCAAGCGATGACTATGAAAAGCTTGCAAAAGAGCTCCTTGAAGGCAAGGATCCAGAGAATGCCATAGCTTCGCTTTTGGAGTACTTCTACAAAGGAGAGCTTGATAAGAGCCAATACAGAGACATATCCGTTGGATCCTCTAAGGACAGAAAATCAAGAAGAGAGAGGGAGAAAGAGAGAGACAGGGAGCCTAGAGCGGAGAGAGACAGAAGCGAGAGACATTACGACTCTGGACTCGATAGCGAAGGCTACACAAGGCTCTTCATCGCCAAGGGAAGAAGAGATGGGCTATCTAAGCGCGAACTCTTAGACTTCATCGAGGAAGAGGCACATATCGACTCCAGAGACCTACATAACCTTGAGGTCATGGATGAGTTCTCCTTTGTCAATGCCCCATATGATGTTGCGGAGAAGATTCTCAGAACATTTGAGGACAAGAATACGGCAAAGCCTCTTGTTGAGAAGGCAAATAATCCCGATATCAGACCAAATAAGAGAAAGGGCGATAGCCCAAGACAGAAGAAAGAGGCGCTCTTTAAAAAGCAGAGCGAAGAGCGAAAGAGAGAGGAAAGGGAGAGACAGAGACAGAGAGACAGATATCCCGATGATGAATACAGAAGAGACCTTGAGTGGTATGAGAAGGCAATGAGAAGCTCAAAAGGCTCTAGGTCGACTCCCGGATCCTCAAGCAGAAAGAAGAGCGCTATCAAGTCAAAGAACAAGACAAGAAGAGGAAGAAGATGAGAAAATTCGACTTCTTGGTAGTGGGCTCAGGCCTCTTTGGAGCAACTTTCAGCTACATAATGAATCAAAGGGGCTACTCCACTCTGATTGTCGAAAAGAGAGACCATATCGGTGGAAATATCTACACCGAAAAGCGAGATGGCATTAATATCCATCGATATGGCGCTCATATCTTCCATACCTCAAGCGACAAGGCCTGGGATTTTATAAGAGAGTTTGCAGTCTTCTCTCCCTTTATCAATTCGCCTATTGCAAATTACAAAGGCGAAATCTACAACCTTCCATTCAATATGAATACATTCTCCAAGATGTGGGGAATACTGAGGCCAGAAGAGGCGAAGAGAATAATCGAAGAGCAGAGAAAAGAGGTGACTCCTCCAATTGACAATCTCGAGAAACAGGCAATATCGCTTGTTGGAAGGGATATCTATGAAAAGCTTATCAAGGGCTACACGGAAAAGCAGTGGGGGCGAGACTTGAAAAGCCTCCCTCCTGAGATCATAAAGCGTCTTCCCGTCAGATTCACCTACGACAACAACTACTTCAATGACACCTATCAGGGAATTCCACTTGGTGGATACACCAAGATAATCGAAAAGATGATTGAAAAGTCTTCGCTTGAACTCAGCACCGACTATATCGAAAACAAGAGCGAACTCGATAAAATGGCAGATAGAGTTCTCTATACGGGCGAGCTTGATAGGCTCTTTGGCTACTCTCTTGGCCGCTTGGAATTCAGGTCTGTACGATTTGAAGATGAGAAGTACGAGACTGATAACTATCAGGGTGTGGCTGTCATGAATTACACAGACCGAGAGACACCCTACACAAGAAGCATTGAGCATAGACACTTTGAGAAGACAGACTCAAAGGTAACCTGGGTGAGCCGCGAATACTCTGTGGACTACTCTTTTACAGGAGAGCCCTACTATCCAATAAACGACGAGAAAAACAATAGCCTCCAAGAGCGCTATGTGGAGCTTGCAAAAAATGATAAGCGCCTCATACTTGGCGGGCGCTTAGCAACATATAAATACTACGATATGGATAAGACAATACTCGAATCCATTAAAACAGCAGATTCGCTCTCCTAAAGATGAGTATGATCATCATACTTCATCGATAGGCTCTTTCTCATAAAGCCATTTTCCTTTTTGAGCATTTTTGATCCCCTAGTGATCTTACAGAGGCTCATATTCCTCTGACTTGCAATCTCCCTCTGGCTTTTGCCCTTATAAAGGTCATCCATCAATAGGTATCGATCAACCAAATCCAGAAGTTCCCGCTCAGTAAGCAGGTCATCAAGCATCGCTCTCATCTCATCAAGATCCGTCACTGAGCACATAAGGTCGAGAATATCGTCTAATGCCCCCTTCTCTTCCTCTGTCATCTCCCTTATTGGTCTCTTGCCTCTCTTTTTCTCCATATAAAACCTCTAATGCGATTATATTGCCCCTAATTTTGCCTATGGCCAAATTGAGAGACACAAAAACAAAATAAGACTCGTTTTGCTGAAATCTGTTAAAAATTTTATCACTAGAGCGCAGTGGAGAAAAACTTGAAGAAGAAGCGAAGTATTCTCTTATGAACTGGCACATTCTTCACTTCTTCGATATTCATCTGGTGACTCAGCTCAAACGTCTTATCAAACTCCTTTTTCACCTTTGAGAGTATGGAAGAGTTATAGAAGAGCACCGAGAGCTCAAAGTGCAGGTAGAATGACCTATAGTCCAAATTGGTTGTTCCGATGCAGCACACCTCATCATCAACCAAGAACTCCTTCGAATGTATGAAGCCCGGTGTGTACTCATATATCTTCACCCCTGCATTCAAAAGCTCCAGGTAATTGGATTGAGTTACCTCAAAGACGGATCTCTTATCTGGATAGTGCGGTGTTATTATCCTGACATCTACCCCGCTTAGGCTTGCGGTTCTCAGGGCCGTCATCATTGTGTCATCTGGGATGAGGTATGGCGTCGTTATCCAAATGTATTTGGATGCATTGTTTATAAGCTGCAGATAGCCCTCTTCTGCACTTGAGTTTCTAGAAAACGGAGATGAGCCAAAGGGCTGAACATACCCGTCTGTCTTATACTCTTTTAAAGGCACGAAATGAGTTAGCTCATCACTCTTTCCTGTCCAGCAATCCCAATTCATTAAAAAGAGCATCGTCAGATTCCAGCAAGCCGAGCCCCTGAGCTTTATAGCATCATCCTTCCAATGCCCAAATCTAATCTCGTCATTGAAGTACTCATCGGCGAGGTTTAGCCCTCCCGTGTAGCATATATCTCCATCGATTGAGAGTATCTTCCTGTGATCCCTGAAATTGAGTCTCGGATTGATATGAAGGTGAACCTTATTGAATGATATGGCATCGATACCCATCCTTTTGAGAGTATCAGCGTAATCAGAGGGAAGGACATTGATAGATCCCATATCATCGTAAATCACCCTAATATCAAGTCCCTCTCTGACCTTTCTCTTCAGAATCTCCAGTATTTGGTTCCACCTAGATCCCGGTGCAATGATGAAATACTCGATAAAAATAAACTTCTTGGCTCGATTGAGCTCTTCTATGAGATCCTCATAAAAATCCTCAGGATACTCAAAATACTCGCACTCAGTCCCGCCCCACGCCTTAAAGCCAGTTGTCTCTGTTATGAATCTTGCCTCTTTTATGAAGTCTCCGAAGATTTCCTGGCTCTCCTCAGTCTGAGCTATATTTGAGGGAATCTCTGGCACGCTCTTAATAAATGCCCTTAGCCTCTTACGCGAAAAACGCCCTATCTTCTTATTGCCAAAGAGTATGTAGAAGACACCTCCAAAGAATGGGAATATAACCAACAGGAACATCCACATAAGCTTATAGGGAGCCTTCTCATCTCGCGTCATCAAGACAACGGCCATAACCATCGATAGAGCCATGAAAACTAGGTATATGCCCCTTGAGAAGGAGGCCCAGAAGACCAAATAGACAACAAGCCCAGCCTGAAGAGCAAAGAGGATGACAACCCAGAAGAGCCTAGATGAGAGTATTCTAATCAGCCTTTTCATAGTCCCTCATAGAGAATTCGCATCCGCAGTAGCTCTGTCTGTAAAGTCCTAACTCCCTTGAGAGCCTCACAGACTTCTCAAATCCGTTTTTCTTCTTGAAGTCTATCTCCTCAAAGCCATCAAAGCCTCTTCCGACAGAAAATATATTCTTGCTGTTTTTGAAGCGAGATACAGTAAGAGTTGTAGTAAAGAGACCAAGGCCCAAATCATGCATCTTCTCATTTGCCTTCTTGAGATTATGCATAAAGCATCTCTTGCACCTCTCTCCGCCCTCTTTCTCGCCTTCAAATCCCTCTATATCTCTCTTCCATGACTCGTGGTCATAGCTATCCTTTATTGCATCAAGGGCATAGTGCTCTGCCACTATCTTCAGATTGTCAAAGCGCTTGTTGTATTCCTCTTCGGAATTTATATTGTCATTTGAGTAGAAAAGCACTGGAGAATATCCCTCCTCTATGAGTCTCTCTATAGATGAAGTTGAACATGGTCCACAGCAGGCATGAAGAAGGATAGTCTTTCCCATAAAGCACTTAGATGGTATAACAAAAGAGTCATCGTTCTCAACGCAGGGAGAAAAATTTGAGAAAATATAAATACATACCAGCCCTTGTATCATTTCTAGTCGCAATTGTGCTTTTTATGATTCGTCCAATACCAAGATGGATTGGCCTTATATTCATGGGCATTGGCCTCATTTTCCTGATCTATGCAGGCCATGGCTCAGTGTTATTTGCCAAGGCCAATAAGAGGCTGACAGAGAGAAAAGAGGGTTGGAAAGAGAGCGCTGCAGAACTATATAAGAAGGCATTAAACGCCGGTTTGCCACAGGAATTCGCAATTTTGTCAGCAACAATGCTCATCCAATATGGCGACATGGAAAGAGGAAAAGAGGAGCTTGAGGCGCTCACAAAATCAAAGACAGCAAAGATAAGATCCAACGCATACAACTCACTTGGCATGTACTACTGGGCAAAGAGAGACTTGGATAAGGCAATCAGCATGTCTCTAAAGGCAAAGGAAATCGGGCTAAAGGACAGGAACATATATATAAATCTAGGAACCTACTACCTCTATGTTGGGAAAATGCATGAATTCTCGCTTCTTTTAAAGGAGTGCTATACCTACTCACTTCAGAGCACCCCCATCTTTGACCTTCATGCAGAGTATCTGATTATAGAGGGCGACTGGGAGAGGGCCGGAGGCTTTCTCAAGTCGATATTTGACAAAGAAAGGCCGGCCTATGTCGACCCATATCTCCACTTCGCGGTTGTATATTTGCACTATGGAAAGTGCGATGAGGCAATAAAAGTTCTCAAAGACGCAAAGAAAAACTGCAGCAGCAATAACACATCCCTATTAAAAGACGGAGTTCTTGATAGAATCATAAAGCTGCTTGAGGACGATGATACAAGATGGAGAGCCGCTATCGCCTTTGACAGAGAAAGAGAGACTCTCTTTAGGGGTGAGATTCCCCCACTTGATGAGAGCCTTAGGGAGGTTCCTATCTTTCCCGAGCTTCCAAAGTTCAAAAAAGAGTCCATAAAACAGGAAGACATGGATGCAGTTGATGAAAATGACGTAAATACAAATATCACCGAAGATGATGAGAAGTGGCTCGAGAGACACTCTTAAAACTCGGAGGAGAAGAGCATAGAGGCTACAAATCTATTCTCATGCTCTGGTGTAAGCTCGTATCCTATCATAAATCTGAATGGAAGCCTTACTAGCCCAATGAGTGTGATATCGCACTTTATTCCAAGCCCAGTTGAGAGTCCTATCTTCATATCTGCAAATAGAACGTCTGCATAGAGAAATGCATCCAGCTTCTCAAACGACAGGAACTCCCCAAATGTCGGATTCTTATGAAATTCCCATCCAAGCCTATAGGATATATATGAAAGGGCATAATCTGACTTAGAGCTCAGCGCCTCTGCTCCAAAGCCTATAGTTGTTGAAAGGTACCCATCGGTATAGAAGAGGGGCACCTCCCCCTCTCTATTTCCTATTTTCAGCCTGCCGAATGCACCAAGCTGTGAGTAGAGCGACTTCGATCTTTCCATATAGAATCTCAGCGAGAGTGATAAATCGGTGAAATTCGAAGGATGAGAGAAGAGAATATCTCTTCCAGTGAGGATATATCCGGCCTCTCCCCTCAGAGTCACATAGTCAAATGCATACTCTCCCTTTGCTCTAAGAGTGACGAGAGCTGCGATGCTCTTATCATTATCGAAATCATGGAAATACTCCCAGCTTTGGTGAAGCGAAAGGCGATATTTATCTCGCTTTTTAAGGGCCATGTAATCAACAGACTCCTTCGCATAAAGAGAGGGAAGGAATGTCTTTGTGTCAAATGGAATCTCAGCAAGGAGCTCAAGAGTGGCCCTTAGATTCTCCAGAAAATAGTATGACAGCGATATATCTCCGCCCCAGCCAGCATTGGAATTCACAAGGTCCGATGTATTGAATATAAGCCCTCCGACTATCCCAAGCCCAAAGCCCTTATAGTCAAATGAGTAGTTGATTCCAAATAGGGTATTTGAAAGCAGGTAGTAGGGCGTATCCTCAAATGCCATGGTATCGAGTTTTAGATTGACTACATTAGAGGGGCTATTCATCTCGACTCTCTTGAAATAGCCAATATTTCTAATAGTCTTATCTATTCTCTCCTGGAAAGAGGCAGAGTCCTCCGATACTCTCTCATTTGCCTTGTAAAGAGTCTTAAGCCTATCGCCCTCTTTTTTTGCGCTCTCATAGCCAATCTCTGCCATCTCCATGGCCTTATCAAAGGCCATAAAAGAGTACTTCTCCACATCGCATCGAATCCATATATAACCATCATGCTCCTTAAGCTCCTCTGCAGCCTTCTGCCTCTTTCCGACATCGAAGGCAGAGTTGAGTATCGTAATGGTGTTTATCAGATTCATATCCGGATTATCATAAAAGGCAGTGGAGATAATTATGTTGTCAGAGTACTTATAGGCAGCATTGATTGGAGCAAGGTTCACAACTCCTCCATCAATTAGAAGATGCCCCTTATAGAGATATGGATCGAAATAGACAGGAATTGCAAAAGAGCCAACGAGAATGTCAGAGAATTTTCCCTCGGCGATTCTCACCTCCCTCTTTGTCACCAAATCGTCATTTACAACCATTATCGGGATAATCGTATCCTCGATTTTATAGTCATCTCCAACTACGTTCTCTATTAGCGCCTTATACCCGGTTGTATTTATCAAGCCACCGCCAATTGGAATTGTGATATCAAAGTAGGTAGATAGATCTCCTGCCTCCAAGAGATTCTCAATCTGCTGAGTCGATATACCTGCAGCGTAGAGCATGCCAATTATGGATCCCATTGAATTCGCGACTATAAAATCAGGTACTACTCCAATCTCTTCTAGATACCTCAAAACGCCAATATGAGCACAGGCTCTGGCAGATCCTCCAGTGAGAACAAGCCCAATCGGCTCTCTTTCGCCCTTTGTCCTCTCATTTATCCTCTCAATAAACGAGTCTTCGCCATATGTAATTGGGATGTCACTTGAAAAGAGCTCATCCAAGAAGACATCATCCTTCTCTTGCTCTGAAAAAAGAGCCGAAATTAACACAGCTAGTATGAGTAGAAGTGCGACTATCCTCTTCATTTAAAATGCTCATTTTTAGGATAGAGCAAAGCAAAGGGGCCTTCAATAATAACACCCGAATTTGACTAAATAAGTGCTTTGTTATATATTCTAATTGTCCCATGGCTCGGCTTATGCGGGGTCATGGGCGTTTTTGCTTGTTCGCTTGAACATGCTAAATTCTTACTAGTATGCCGACATGGCGGAATTGGTAGACGCAGTAGACTCAAAATCTGCCGGGAGCAATCCCTTGTGAGTTCGATTCTCACTGTCGGTAATAGGAAAATGCAAAAAACCAATGCAATGAGAATACTCGATAAGCTCTCAATCGAGTATGATACGGCAACCTACGAATACGATGAATCAAACCTAGATGCCAAGCATGCCGCAGAGAGCCTTGGCGTACCTGAGGAAAGAGTCTTTAAGACCATAGTCATGAAGTCCTCTGACAACCGAATCTTCGTATTCTGTCTCCCTAGCCTATTTGAAGTATCACTGAAAAAAGCAAGAAGCATTACAGGAAGCAATTCTATAGAACCACTTAAGAGCGCAGATCTAAGAAAGTACACAGGCTATATCAGAGGTGGCTGCAGTCCTCTTGGAATGGTAAAGAAATACCCAACCTACATATCAGAGCTTGCCATGCTTGAGGATAAAATCTATGTTTCTGCAGGCGAGAGAGGAATACAGCTTATCCTAAAGCCCGATGACCTTGTTAAGGCAGCAGAGGCTATCTACTCTGATTTCGTCTGATCCTCACTGATATCAAAGCTATCTGATTTTGTCTTCCTCTTACTAAATATCAAGAGCTTCCCAACCAAATAGTTGATTATACCTACTATCAAGGCAGCAATAAGCTTCATCAAAAGCGGAATCCAGTCAAGCACATCCACAGTTATATACATAAACAAGACATCAAAAATACCTGTAAGCGCCCTGCAAATAAAGAAGCCAGAACTCTCCTTTATAATCTGTGCCAGATTCCAGCCCTTAGACCTATATACAAATATCTTGTTTGTAAAAAAAGCAAAAACAAGAGTAATAAACCATGCCAAAAGAGTTGCAGGCACATTTTTTATATGAGCCTTTTCATAAAAGACCCAATAGCTTCCAGCATTTACAAATGTAGCAAGAGCACCAAAGACGCAATATACAAGAAAATCAGAGTATTTCTTTGCAGTATCTAGAAATCTGCCCACTCCTTGAGTATAGAGAACTAATCAATTCATGGCAATCAGACAAATTGAAAATCTTGTAACAATCTCATTTTTGGACAAAATTCAAAATTTTTCTGTATTAGCTATTAGGAGGCTTCTATGGAAAAAATAGGAACCGTGAAAAA
>CANRIJ010000003.1 GCA_947630635.1 uncultured Spirochaetaceae bacterium
CATAATCAATGCAGCAGGTCGCCTAGGGAAGGCAGATGTCGCACTCTCTCTTCTTCTCTCGGATGATGAGAGTGAGATAAATAGGCTTACAGATCAGCTCTTTGATCTAAATAGCGAGAGACACAGAAAAGAAGAGGAGCTTATGTCCCTTATCAAGGGCGCTGCGCATTCGTCATTTATGGAGAATGACGAGAAGATAGTGATAGTAGAAGACGATAGGATTCCTCGTGGCCTCACTGGGGTCATGGCAAATAGGCTTCAAGCCGAGTATCAGGTTCCGATTATGGTCATTGCCTATACCGAAAATAGACTCTCTGGGTCTATGAGAAGCCCCGAGGGCTTTGATGCACGCTCCTTTCTCTCTGATTTCTCTCCACTCTTTGATGATTTCGGGGGCCATAAAAATGCAGCTGGATTCTCCTTGCCAATAGATAACAGAGAAGAGTTTCTCAAGAGCGTCAAAAGCAGAATCGAGACCTTTGAGAACTCTGGGGAGAAGGATCAGGAGATTGAGGTCGATCTGATTCTTCCGGAGAAATACATGAACGATGAGCTCTGGGACCTCTCTGATAAGATGGAGCCCTATGGTCAGGAGAATCCTCCGCTTAGGGTCTATATTTCAAGCGCAGAGATTCTCGAGGCCCATACCCTCTCTGGAAATCAGAAATACATGGGTGGAACGGTGAAATTCGGGCTCTATGGCTGGCCATTTGTCTGGTTCAATACAGATGATAAGTCAAAATACAGAGCAGGGGCCAAGGTCGATATTGTTTTCTCTCCTGGCATCAGCTTTTATAGAGGTGAGAGAAGAAAACAGCTTCAGATATTCAAAATGGATGCAGTTGTTGACTAAGAGCAAAGTTAAAAATATTATTGACAGTGATTCTGACCCGTTTGGGAAAGGGGGTGATAAATTATGGCATACGTAAGAGTTGATGACAACGAGCCTTTGGAGAAATCCATAAAGCGCTTCAAGAGAATGGTAGAGAAGGAAGGCATCATTCGCGAGTGGAAGAAGCGTGAGTATTATGAGAAGCCCTCTACCATCCGAAACAGAAAGAATAAGGCCATGGAGAGAAAGCAGATGAAGAAAAACAGAAAGCTGCATTCTTCTAAGGGCTAAAAGATGCTTGTATATGGGAGCTAAAAAGCTCCCATTTTTTTATGCTTTTTATTCTTCTTAAACTGATTTAGTTGATTTAATATACAATTTTTTGTTTAAATTCCTATTTTTTATTTTTCGAAAAAATCAAAAGATTTATCATTTGCTTGGATAATTATAAGTTTTTTCAAAAAAAACTCACAAAACTCACAACCAATGTTATACTAATTTGCAGGAGGCTAAAATGCTGATTTTAATTTCTGATGCGTTTGATAAATCGTTGCCAGAGAAATTGAGCAAATTTGGAGAAGTGACTGAGGATCACTCAAGGCTCGGTGAGGCAGATGTCGTACTTATTAGGTCAAAGACAAAGGCCACAAAGGAGTATCTTGATGAGGCAAAGAATCTAAAGCTCATAATCCGCGGTGGAGTCGGAATGGACAACATCGACAGAGACTACTGCAAAGAGAAGGGAATTATTGCGACCAATACCCCTAAGTCCAGTGCAGTAGCAGTTGCAGAGCTTGCCTTTGCTCTTATGCTCTCAACCCCAAATAACATCATCTACTATGACAATACGATGAAGAAGGGCGAATGGAATAAGAACAAGAAGAGAACAGAGCTTAATGGCAAGACACTATGTCTGCTTGGAATGGGCAACATTGCAAGAAAGGTCGCAGAGCGTGCAAAGGCCTTTGGCATGAAGGTCGTCTCATATGACAAGTATGTAGAGAAGTCGGATCTTGCAGAGATGATGAGTCTCGAGGATGCAGTAAAGAACGCTGACTATATCTCAATGCATCTTCCCTTCACACCTGAGACAGACAAGATGGTCAATAAGGACCTTATCTCCAAGATGACCAAGAAGCCAGTTATCATCAACACAGGCAGAGGAAAGTGCATCGACGAGGATGCGATTGCCGATGCTCTTGAGAATGGCGATATCTCTTGGTATTGCACTGATGTCTATTCATCAGAGCCGCCTAAGGAGGACGTGAGATTCCTTAAGCTTGACAACGTCACACTTACTCCGCACGTCGGAGCCAATACAGTCGAGAACCTCTTGAGAATTGGAGATGAGGTTATTGAGACAATCGAAAAATATCAGAAGGAGGGCAAGATTTAATGGCCAGAAAATCAAATTTCTTCGCAGGTCCATCTACTCTTCCAGTAGAGGTTCTGAATAAGCTAAGGGACTCACTTGTTGATTATAACGGAGAGGGACTCTCGATGATTGAGGCTTCTCACAGAGGCGGAATGTTCGAGAAGATGTATGACGAATGCCTGGATCTCTTCAGAGAGGTTCTTGGAATTCCTGAAAACTACGATGTATATTTCCTCGGTGGCGGAGCAACTCTCCAGTTCACGATGATTCCCGTTAATTTCCTCACGAAGGGAAAGGTCGCCGACTATGCAAAGACCGGTACTTGGTCAAACAAGGCAGCAGCAGACGCAGCTAAGCTTGGAGATGTAAATATCTATTTCGATGGGAAGGATTCAAACTATACAACTCTTCCAGATCCAAAGAAGGTAAAGCCATCCGAGAACAGCGCATATCTCTATCTCTGCTCAAACGAGACAATCGGAGGCATTGAGTGGATGAGCTTCCCAGACACTGGAGATGTCCCGCTTATTGCAGATATGTCCTCTGATATTCTCTCAAGACCAGTTGATGTCAAGAAATTCGCCATGATCTACGGAGGAGTTCAGAAGAACCTAGGACCTGCTGGTGCAACATTCATCATCATGAGAAAAGATATGCTTGATAGAAGAAACCCAAATCTCACTGCATACATGGACTATGCACTTCATGCAAAGGAGAAGGGACTCTACAATACACCTCCAGTCTTCTCGATCTGGGCAGTAAAGCTCATGCTTGAGTGGATAAAGGAGCACGGGGGAGCAGAAGGAATGGAGAAGAGGGCAATAGAGAAATCAGGTTACATTTATGATGTAATAGATTCGTCGGATTTCTTCAGAAGCCCAATTCCAAAGGAGTTTAGGTCGAGGATGAACGTTGTTTTTAGACTTCCAAGCGAGGAGCTTGAGGCAAAGTTCGTCGAGGAATCAAAGAAAGAGGGAATGCTTGGTCTAAAGGGTCACAGATCTGTTGGAGGACTCAGGGCCTCGCTCTACAACTCCCTCCCAATGGAAGATGCAAAGAAGCTTGCCTCTTTCATGAAAGAGTTCGAGAAGAAGAATGGCTAGTACTTCAAACGGAAAGAAAATTGACGAAGTCAACAAAAACATACTGAGGAAACTCCGAGATGGCAGAAAATCATATTCTGCCATCGCAGATGAGCTTGGTATCACAGAGAATACCGTTAGAGCAAGGGTGAATAAGCTTATTGACGAGGGTGTTCTCAAGATAACCGGAGAGGTCAATACCGAGTGCATCCAGGGTCTTGATGTTGTGATTATGGGAGTAAAGCTCAAAAGCATGGATCTGCAGCAGAAAGCCAAGGAGTTTCTGAATCTCAAAGGCGTCATATCTGTTTGTGTTGTAACTGGAAGATTCGATCTTCTGGTTACAATCGAATTTGGTGAGGAGGAGAACCTCTCGCTTTTGCAGTTCTTCTCCAACGAGCTTGTGAAGATCAAGGATGTTGCGGAAGTCGAGTCTTTCGTCTGCTATAAGACCTTCAATTTCTACGTTCCATTTGTGCTATAAATGAAGAGGCCTCTTTTGGGGCCTCTCTCTTCAACTCATTTTAAGTGAATTCTCTTTATGATATAATCGCCACTGGAGGAGATTATGGCTTCAATTAACGCAGAATATCTTGGCTTTAATTTAAAGAGCCCCATTATTGCCTCTGCTGGACCTTTGACAGAGGATGCTGATTCGCTGAAAAGACTCGAGGATGCTGGTGTCGGAGCAGTTGTTCTGAAATCGATCTTCGAAGAGCAGATAGAAGAGGATGTAAAAAACAACTACGAAAAGAGCGAGGAATATCTTAATTTCCCGGTAGCTGACTATCATTTCAGGGATTTCGACAGAAATTTCTATATCGATAAGTATATGAGACTTCTCATTGAGGCTAAGAAGTCATTGGATATACCTGTTATTGCATCAATTTGCTGCAAGACAAAAGATGGCTGGAGCGAATATGCAGATCGCTTTGTAAAGTGCGGAGCAGATGCCCTAGAGCTCAACTATTATCCAATTTCCTCAAATAGCAATGTTGAGGGGCGCGATGTGGATAAGAATCTCTTGGAGTTTGCAAAAAAGGCCAGAAAGGATCTCAAGGTCCGCCTATCTCTAAAGCTAGGCAATAAGTATTCCTCAATTGCAAATATCATAAAAGAGCTCGATAGCCTCAAAATTGATTCGGTTGTTCTATTCAATAGATTCTACGAGCCTGATATCAATATAGACAATCTCTCTTTTATTCCGGGACCGGTATTAACAGGTTCAAATGATTATACGGATTCTCTCAGATGGATTGGTCTTATGTCAGGAGAAATCGGTATGGAGCTCTGCGCAAATACCGGAGTGCATAGTGCAAAGACTCTTATAAAGATGCTCCTAGCTGGTGCAAATGCCGTTGAAGTATGCTCTGTTTTGATGAAAGAGGGACCTCAAAAAATCAGCGAGATGAATAAAGGGCTCTCTGATTGGATGGATAAGAACGGATTTGAGCATGTAAGCGACTTTGTCGGCAAGATGGCTCAGGAGAATAACAAGCTGGGATACAACTGGGAGAGAACTCAGTTTCTGAAGATGATTAAGTAATGATTGACGATAAATACAAGGATTTTTCCCCATATGACGAGGGGAAGGATTTTGAGGACGCAAAGAAGAGGCTTTTGGATAAAAGAGAGTATCTCGGGGTCCTCGCATACCTGATTGCTGGAAATGACCTTAAGGGAGTGAGCTCCCTTTTGGAGAGCTTCATTGCTGGAATTGAAAAAGTCCATAATTACTCTGAATTTCAGGAGAAGGTTACAGGCGGATTCTTTATTCCTACTGTTGTAAAGAATTCTACTACTGGCTTCTCCTTTTCAGGGGCAGAGAAGATCGATTCAAATAAGGGCTATCTCTATATATCCAATCACAGGGATATAATTCTAGACTGCATGCTTTTGGACTATGGCCTATTAATGAATAATAAGCCCCTGGTTGAGATGGCAGTAGGCGATAACCTTATGGCAAATCAGTTTGTTGAGGATCTTTTCAGGATCAATGGCGGCATTATAATAAGGCGAGAGCTTCCTATCAGAGAGAAGTACCTTGAGTCTATCAGAGTCTCTGAGTACTTTGTGAATGCAGTAAAGAATAGGCATGTATCCATCTGGGTTGCCCAGAAGTCTGGAAGAAGCAAGGACGGAATAGACAACACACAGCCTGCGATTATAAAGATGCTGTACCTCTCTCAGAAGAACCAGGGAGTCTCCTTTTCGGATTTGATAAAGAGCGTAAATATTGTTCCTGTCTCGATTAGTTATCAGTATGACCCCAATGACATAAACAAGGGCAGAGAGGAGACAATAAAGACCGAGGCTGGATCCTACAGCAAAAAGCGCTATGAGGATATTATCTCAATGGTCAGAGGCCTAAGAAGAGAGAAGGGCAAGATCCATATAGCTCTGGGTGATGTTCTCAGTGGCGATTATCAGAATGCTGACGAGGTTGCCCGTGAGATTGATAGGCAAATACACCTTAATTACAGGCTCTTTGATACAAATTATATGGCTTACGACTATTTGGAGCACTCTGAGAGATTCAAAGGCGAATATAGCGATAAAGAGCTTAAGGAGTTTCTCTCTCAATATCATCACTTGGCACCTAAGGTAAGGGAGTATGTGCTAAATGCATACGCAAATCCCGTGAGAATGAAATTGAAGGAAGAGGAAAGTGTTTAAAAAGGGGCTTTTGCTCCTTTTTATCGTCCTTCTTCTTGGGGGATGTCTAAAGGACTCATTCAGTGTATCAAGTGTTAGAATGAGGAGAAGCTCAGAGGTAGAGGTTGGACCCTCCGGGACTGATTTCTTTGATAGAGAGACGCTTTTGATAGAGCCTCTCTTTTCAGGCTCTGACTCACTCTATTCTTTTGTTGTCACAGATCCAACAGGACTGTTGAGATGGGAGGGAACCATCTCGAGTCTTCCAGGCTCATCTGAGTCTCTTCTGATTACCCCAGGAGCATCATACCCGGATGGCGAGTACTCCATTACATTCACAAGCCGCGATGATGGGAGCGAGGTGTCATATAAGGCAGTGCTTCCAGAGCTTGATAGATCATTTCCCTCCTTTGTCCCATCCTATGGTCTCAAGACAGACTACAGGGTCGATGTAGTTGAATATGATGAAAATGGCGAGAAGATCAGGGAAAATATGGGAGTAACGGATGGCTTTATTCCAAGTGGAAGAACAAGAAAGGCCGAAATAGCCTATACAGATAGATACTCAAATAAAATAGAGGTCACTCAAGAGCTGAGTGCGCTTTAGCTATTTCTTCCAACGAGCTCTTTTAGCCTTTTATCAGTTATCCTGACCAAGAATGTCCTGCCATGTGGGCAAGAGGGATTCTCCATCTTGAAGACTCTTTCAAGTATTGCATTTGCAGTGAACTTATCAATCTCATCGCCGCTCTTGATTGCTGCTTTGCATGCAATTATTGAGAAGAGGTTCTGCTCAAGCTCTATTTCGTCTGCCTTTGCGTTCTTTATGAAATTTTCAATTTGGTCTTCAATATCCCTGCATACTGCTGGCAGTGCGTCTATTTGCCAAGAGCCCTTATTGCACTTTGAGATCATTATTCCAAGCTTTGTGTAGATATGTGAATTCTTTTCCAGAAATTCATCCACATCATCCTCTACCTCGAGTCTGATTGGAACTAGAAGAGGCTGTACTGTCTTCTTCTCTATTAGCTCATCGTAGATAATCCTCTCGTGGGCGGCGTGTTGGTCTACAAAGTAGAGGCTCTCGCCCTTCTGTGCAATCAAGAAGAGCCTAAATGCCTGCCCAATGTAGGTAAATGGAATCTCATCTAGAGCTTCTTCTTCTCTCTTTTTTTGTTGGCCTTCATCTTCATGTTGAGAAGAATTGCCCTCTTTTTGATATCTCTCCCTTCCTTTGTCTCTATCGCGCTCTCTTCTAAGCTCCTGGAGCTCTTTGGCCTTCTCAAGCCAGGAGGCCTCTTTTTCCTTAAAATCAGAGCGGCTCCTCTTCTCTAGAGAATATGAGAACTCTATCTGGCCTCTATCGCAACTTTCTTTATTTGATGAGAAGGTGCTTGTTCTCTCGCCCATTTCCCATCTTGGAGTCTCTCTTATGTAGTATGGCGATGATGGAGATTCTATTTCGGGTATCTTTCTCTCGACGCCCCTTAGAAGTGTTGTAATTGAGTGATGGATGTCCGCCCTGTTTCTTAGTTTTGCCTCTCTCTTTGCAGGGTGTATGTTGAAGTCTACAAGCTCAGGCTTATCATAGATAAATACTGCGGCATATGGATACTTTCCACCGGGAAGCATCTCTCCAAAGCCATAGGTTACCGCCTGTGTTATTCCATAGTCATCTATCGGTCTATTGTTTACATAGACTCTTATCTCTTTCTTGTCTGACCTGCTTACAGAGGAGTTTCCGGCAATTATCTCAATAGAGTAGTCACTCTCCTGGACTCTCAGCACATTTACATCCTGATCTGCAATCCCATCTTGTCTATAGAGATAGCTGACTCTCTCTTTCAGACTTGATACCTGCGGCCAATCGAGTCTGAGGGCTCCATCGATTTTAAGTATAAAGCGTACATTTGGGAAGGCTAGTGCCTTATTCACTATAAGATTTCTCGAGAGCTGGCTCTCTGTGGAATTTCGCTTTAGAAAAGAGCGCCGCGCGGGAATCTCAGAAAATAGATCCTCAATTATTATTCTCGTTCCGTCTTTAAGCTCTCTTTCTTTGATTTCGCCTCTTCTTCCATTATCTATATTCAGAGAAAAACCATGCTTCTCATCCTTGGTTTTGCTCTCAATTGTGAGACTACTGACAGCGCCTATGGAGTAGAGTGCCTCCCCTCTGAAGCCAAGAGTGGATATTGAGTATAGATCATCGAGCTTTGATATCTTTGAGGTTGAGTGCCTCTTTGCGATATTCTCAAAGTCTTCTCTCTTAATGCCAGATCCATTGTCGGCAAATTCTATTCTGTCTATTCCGCCGCCCTCTAAGGAGATATCAATCTCTGTCGCTCCAGCATCAATGGAGTTGTCCAGAAGCTCTCTGATCACTGACTGGGGTCTCTCTATTACCTCTCCAGCTGCGATTCTTGAGGAGAGTATGGGATCCAATACTCTTATATCCGGCATTAGTAGGAGATCCTCGCGTTTAGAGTAAATGATGGAGTTATGCCAAGCTCTCTATTGTATTCTGGGTTCATATTCACAAATTCGCTATTTATATTATAGCCCCAATAGAGAGGAAAGGAGGAGAGAAGGGCACTGAGTGTTATTCTCCCGGCTTCAATTGAGAATCCTATTTGGTACATATTTCTTGTGTCATTCAAGAATGATCTGAAGTTTTTCTCATTTATCAATGAGATAAGTCCCATTCTCTTGTATGAGAGTATTATTGATAGGTTCTCGGTTGCATTCCAGCCTAGGGAGAATGAGAACAAATCGCTATCTGAGGAGAGAATGTTTTTTGAGATTTCTGGAATAGAGTAGCTTAAGTCTATGTCTATTTGATTGAAATCTAGGCTCATGTCGGCCTTTATAAATGGCTTAAGCTGAATGCCGCCCCCTTCTGCTATAAGGGTCACCGAGTTATATAGTGAGGTAAATGTATTGTACTCTGTAAGTGAGAGAGAGCCATTTTCTGCGCCTGCATATAGTGTCAGGCCAAAATGTCTCCACTTAAGTGAGATATCCATTCCCATAATTGTCGGCAGCAGCGACTTTTCATCGTCCTCATAGAAATATCTATTTGAGACTCTATTTCCATTCTTTTCTGAGGTGATGCTTCCAACCGCGAAGAGCGAGGCGCTTACATGCTTTGTTCCCAGCTCGAAGGACATATTAAAGGCTGGATGGAATATGAGGCTGAAGTCATTATTCTCTTTGATGTAGAACTCTGCTGTCGATAGAAGCTCTATAACGAGTCTCTCATCCTTCATTGGCCTGATTGAGGCTTTTATCTCTCCTAGATGAGGAGATTCAATGCTATCGAGAAATAGATCAAATGCAAAATAGGGAGCGTTTATTCCGGCATTCAGGCTGAGATACCCGCTTGAGCTGAAATCTGAAAATAGGAGATTGTTCTTAGAGTATTCTCGGTCGAGTCTGAGATAGGCATATGATTCGCTTTGGCTTCCAAGATTCATGTGATTGATCAGTGTGAATAAGTCAGTGACTGCTGAGAATATCCTTCTTGCTCTACTTGTCTCATTTGAGCCAAATAGGAGCCAGTTCCTTCCCATGGACGGGACAATATCTATTCCCCAATCTCCTATTGTTAGATTTATTGGAGCCTGTATCGATAAGCTTGAATGCTCTAGGAAATCGATTGCCACCTCGGGATTAATTGAGAATATATTTTTCTTCTCATTAAAAAGATATGAATATCCGAAGTCTATATTGAAGCGATATTTTCTTAGCTCTTTAGGGGATTCGATTCTCCCTTTCTCTGTATCGTAGATATGTGCATTTCCCTCGAATGCCAGGAAGAAGTCGTGGTAGGTAATCGAATTAATTCCACCCATTGCAGTAAGTCCGAAGTTCTCATTTCCAAACTCAAGAGAGGCATATAAAAGCATATTGTCTAAGTAGCTTTCGCTTGAGATTATGTTCTGTACTCTCATGCCGGCATTTATATGGGTGTTGAATATATTCAGGTAGAGATAAGTATCCAAGAGCGAGTTCTCTGGCACAAATGTCATATTTGTAAGCCTTATATCGCCGAGAATTGTCATTCCAAAGCCTGCGATATCTCCATCATAGGAGAGTTTGCCCACCAGTGATAAAAGCGGTTGGTGAACTTCCATAATAGGCTTATAGCCCCTGGTGCCAATTCCCAAGTAGTGAGTTGGGTAGACATCTGGGCCAAGTCTGCCTCCATATGAGAGGAAGGCTCCAAGGTCCATTGAGAAGTCTGAGAATTTCACCGGGAGTTCAATAGAGAGCATATAGCCATTGTAGATAGGGTTTACAGATAGACTATTCGGAAGAAGCCTTGTGGATGCAGTGAGTCTTACTCCAAAGTCTCCATCGGTAAATATAAATGGGAAATAGAATGAGAGCATTGGAAAGAGGGCAGAGGCACTGACATCATAGTTTACTAAGAGGCTTAAAAGACCCAGCGATACATATGATGGGTATCTTCTGCTGAAGTAGAATCTCATCTCAGCTCCTAAAAAGCTCTCAGAGGCTTGGTTTCTGGAGCCCCTTTCGCCCAGAATGTACTCATAGCGTCCGAATGTCAGATCAGAGGAGTAGAGGCGCATATCAAATATTGATGAGTTGACTTCAAAATTGAACTCAAGAGGGTAATTTGAACCCAGGTAGAATTTGTTTACTCCCTCATAGAGTCCTACCATATCGCCAGGTAGGTTATCTCCTCGAGACATATTCAGGACGATTAGCTGATTTTGAGTCGAGAAGGATAAATTTCCCACAATATTGAAACAGTATGATATCCAATCAAGCGAATTTCCGCTCTTTGGAGGAGTTAGGAGTGAAAAGGGCTCTAAGTTAAGAGCTAGCGAGAATCTCCCAAAGGAAAAGGCTGGAAGCACAGAGAGTCTAACGCTCTTACCAGATTCATTTGAGGCGTAGGCGCGGTGAACGACTCCAATTGAGAATGAGAAGGTGTTTTTTGGTCTTACAGAGCCAGATCTGAGAACAGTGTTTCCTCTCATAAATAAATCGTCATTTTCATTGTTCTCAGATTCCTCTTCTTCATTTAAATCCTCGAGAACTGAAGATGAGACAGCTGACTCTGGAATAGGAGGAAGCACTTCTTTTGCTCTCTTTTCATCTTGACTCTCCTCTCTATTGTCGAGTTTTTCACTCACTTCATTCGTGGCGGTAGAGACTGCGCTTTCTTCTTGGCTTGATGCAGCCTTCTTTACCAGTGGTATTGAGAGCTCAGCTTCCTCAGGAGTGATTGGAGCTATTCTATCACTATCTAGGTAGTCTATTTTGCTCTCAGGAGGAATCTCATATGACCTCTCGGTAATGAAATCATATGATGAGAGCGTATCTTCCGATCTATTGATAAAGACTTCAGCACTTGGTGAGGTCTCTGCAAAAAAGAATCCAGGGGTTTCGAGTTTTGTCTTGGTAGTGGGAGTGTAGAGCAGGATACTCTTTGATGAATTCTCTTTTGAATCAAATAGAAAGCTGCCATTTATCAGATAGAGAATAATCTCATCGCTGCCCTCATAAACGATTATCTGGCTCTTTGGATATAGTGCAAACTTGCCGATTTCAGTCTCTCCGACGGCACTCTCGTCTTTGACACTCACCAAAGTCGATTCCTCTCTTATGGTGCGGCTATCTGGGAGAAAGAGCATAGACTGCGATGAAAGGGCTACATTCTCGGTATTATCTTCATAAAAGACGAAGATACTAGACGCTGAAACTGAGCTTATGACTATTAAAATAGTCATAAAGAAGAGAAAGAGTCTTTTCACCACACACCCAACTTACAAATGCAGTTTACAAAAAAAGGTGACAATTTTTACATAACTTTGGCTGTTATTTCAATAATTCATTTTTTTCGAAGTTTAGGGAAGAGTAAATATGCTCTCTTGAGAGCTTGTCTATATGGGAAAGCTCTTTCACTATTGGCTTCAATTTGGATCTTATATTTGTCTGGTCATAGGGGCAGACAGGCTTTATGGTGGGAAGATCATAGACTTCGCTCAGGCGTTTGGTAGTGTTCTCAGGCGTTTCAGAGAGGGGCCTGATTATCTTGATCTTTCCTTCAAAGAAATCCTGAACGGGTAGCATAGATGAGAATTTTCCCCTAAAGCACATGTTCATCAGTGTTGTCTCGACAATATCATCAAGATGATGTCCCATGGCTATCTTCTCTATATTCTCATTTTTGGCATATTCAAAGAGTATTCGTCTTCTGTTCCTGGAGCAGAGATAGCAATTGAAGACTCCTTTGAATGACTCTGGTTCCTGCTTTTCGTCCTTCACGAGAAAATCGATGGAGAGGTCGGTGTAGTATTTGTCCAATTTTTTTAGCCAGTCTTTCTCTATGGGATGCTCCTTCCAATTGATCATAAGCGCCTTTAGGCTATATGTCACTGGCATCCATTTGCGTCTTAAAGATAGCGCAAGAGAGAGTGCTAGCGAATCTTTGCCCCCAGAGGCAGCAATTAAAATGGTCTCGCCCTCTAAGATCATTGAGTATGAGTTGATTGTCTTTCCTGTCTTTTTCAGAAAGCGCATAACCCATGGGGGAATATCTCCCTTAATTAGTTCTTGATAGGGGATTTTTGTCTTATCAATATCCATTGACTACATCCATTAAGGCTTTCTCTGCATCGTTTTCGTCTATATCTTCTGGCAAAAAGAGCATTGCCTTTCTCAGTTTATCTGAAAATTCTTTAGATACATTCATGGAGAAGACCGTATCCTTCTCTCCAATTGGCCTTACTCTCTTATTTTCTTCAAGCACATTGAGATTGGACTCAAAGTGAATTGGCTCTGGAATATCGAGAATTGCCTCATAGCTCTTTAATTTGGGATATCTTGCTTTGAGTGCGTCAAAGATCCTCTCTTCAAACTCTCGTCTTTTGCTTATATCTTTTGCCGAGCTTGGAATGGAATCGACATTAGCTGATGCCTTTAGGGGGAGAAGGCGTCCATTCTTAACTCTGTCGGCAAGCTCGAGAGCAGGACACTCCTCTCTCTTTTCCCTCATCAGAGCAAAGAATTCATCGTCTTCTTTGTCATAGAGCTCCTCTAGCTCTATTTTTCCCATATAGAGTGCTTCCAAGACGCCCTTTTTGACCATGCTTGTTGCACTTCTGACCCACTTATTCCAGTAGAGGGATTTATACATCATGTACTTTGAGAAGAGCATTTGGTCAACAAGGCTTACCGAGTCTTCGTTTATTGCAATCTCTCCGTCAATGAGAGAAATTGAGCTCAGTATTCTATCTGTGTCTTGAGTGCCATATGGAATTCCTGCAAAGTATGCATCTCGAGACATATAATCGAGTTTATCTGGATCAAGCGTTCCAGATAGTATCTTTCTGTATAACTCTATTTCGTCCTTATATTTAAACTGATCTGGCATGGGGCTCTCTTTGTCGATAATCAGCGCAGAGAGAGAGGCATCACCACCGGCTTTTTTGCATTTTTCTATTAAGTCAGAGTTTGTTTTCAGTATATCGCCTGCTATCTCCTCGTGATCTCTGATGGAGAGTTCCTTTAGAGAGTGGGCATAGGGAAAATGGCCAATATCATGCATTAGGGATGCCATAAGAAAGCTCATTACTCCCTCTCTGGTAAAAATCAGATCGCCCTCTCTTGAGGACATTTTTAGAAGCATCCTTCTTGATACAGAGTAGACTCCGATAGAATGGTCTAGCCGTGTGTGAACTGCGCCTGGAAAGACTAGGTATGCAGGTCCTGTCTGCTTTATTCTTCCGAGTTTTTGGAGAACTGGATCGCCGATAACATCTTTAAGAGAGTCTGTCAGCTCTATGTTTTTCCATAGCGGATCTCGAATTGTTCTATCAAAGCCATCTGTTAGGAGCTCTATTAGTTCTCTTTTGTTCACTTAGTCACATTAGCATATGTTTGATTGAAATAAGAAGAGAAAAAACGGACAATCTTATTGTGAAAAGAGCCCTTATTTTACTCTTGGTCTTCCTCTTGCTGCCAACTTTTGTCTTTTCCGATGTAAAGCCAACATCAGATGAGCTTGGCATCATCTCCACTGTAGTGGAGGAGGGATCTGAGCTAGAGACTGCTCTCTCTGCCTTTTACTCGGACTTTGACGATAAGTGGATTGAGAAGTATACAAATGGCGATCTTCTCTTTATTTCATCCTACTCAAAGGCACTATCAGAGATGCTCCCCATGAAGAACCTAATCGCATCTGAGGATGATGACTCAGTTGAGCTTATGAGCCTCACAACTCAAGATAGAGTCACTGTGTTTTTTCAGGATGGCAAGATCTACGCGCTTTCTATTTGACTGATATCCTCTCAAATTCATCAAGAAGACCAGAGAAGACCTTAATCGCCTCTCTTACTGGCTCCTCGGTAGACATATCAACACCGGCTTTTTTGAGCGACTCTATTGGATAGAGAGATCCTCCTGACTTCAGGAACGAGAGATATTCCTCTCTCTCTTTCTCTCCACCGTTGATAACTCTCTCTGAAAGCGCTATTGCGGCCGATATTCCCGTTGCGTATTTATAGCAGTAGAAGGCGGTATAGAAGTGGGGGACTCTGAGGCCTTCAAGAGATGCATATTCAGTGAAGTCCATTATCGGGCCAAAGTACTCTTTTAAGAGCGATAGGTATATCTTTCTTATTTCATCAAGAGTGATGGGTTCTCCATTTTCATAGTCTTCATGGACCAAAAGCTCAAACTCTGCAAACATAGTCTGCCTGAAGAGTGTTGCAACTATGTCATCTATATGCTTAGAAAGCAGATAAGATCTCTCTTCATTAGTTTTTGCCTCTTTGTAGAGGCTGTGGTGCAAGAGCTGCTCATTGAAGGTGGATGCAACCTCTGCTTCGAAGATCGTGTACGAGCTTGATAGGTATGGGTTGTTCTTTCTTGAGTAGTATGAGTGCATAGAGTGTCCTCCCTCATGTATCAGAGTAAAGACAGAGTCTATGGCTTCCTCTTTGAAATTTGTGAGAATATAGGGCATTGTGTCATAGCTTCCTGATGAGAAGGCTCCGGAGCGTTTTCCGACGTTTTCGTATCTATCGACCCATCTATCCTCAGTAAGACCCTTGATCAATGTCTTTTGGTATTCTTCTCCAAGGGGCTTAACAGCTTCTTTTATCTTATCCACCGCTTCTTCATAGGTGTTTTTCATCTCAACGCTCTTTTCAAGCGGAACATAGACATCCCAGTGATTGAGCCTCTTTAAGTTCATCTTCTTTGCCCTGATTTTGTAGTACCTATGAAGCGTGTCAAAGCCCTCATGGACTGCCTTTATCAGGTTTCTGTAGACACTCTCCTCGACTTTGTCTGGAAAGAGCGCCATCTGAAGAGAAGAAGAGTAGCCACGTGCCTTTGCTCTGAATGAGTCGCTCTTGACAGATCCTATATAGGTCTTGGCTATGGTGTTTTTTAAGTTGTCAAAGGCTTTGTAGTAGTTGAAGTATGCCTCTTTTCTTATGCTCTCATCGTTTGAATGCAGAAATACAGTGTAGCTTGAATTTGTAAGCTCTTTTCCAAAGACACTGTCGAATCTCATGTCTATATTCTCGAGATCCTGGAAAATCTCCATGTATGATGAGCTAAGAGGGGAGTAGAGGGACATGAGATTCTCCTCTTTCTCAGATAGAACGTGCGCTTTGAATCTTCTTGATTTCTCAATGAAGACCCTATATTGCTCAAAGCGCTCCTCTTTAAGGCATTTTTCTATGAATTCGTCGCTTAGAGATAGTAGCTCAGGATCAAAGAAAGAGAGCTTCTGGGAGAGTACTGCCTCGATATTTGAGATAATTGCAGCTCTCATCTGAACCTCGGGGTTTGATGAGTCTGCAGAGTACTCTAAGAAGGCATATGTTGATAGCTTCTCGGTCTTTCTGTAAATTTCTTTCAATAGGGAGAGGGCATTAAAAAGCTCATCGCTTCCTTTATTAAGCGTGCCTTTTATTGAGTCTATAGAGTCAATTGATTTTTTCAGATTCTCCAGATCCTCATTCCATAGAGCTGTGTTCTCATATATCTTTCCAAGGTCCCATGTATCCTCTCTCTTCTGATCCTTTCTTTCAAGCATCTATATCCTCCTTTATGAGCTTTCTCATTGATCTTATTGCCTTTCCTCTATGGGAAAGAGCGTCTTTTTCTTCTCCAGTGAGCTCGGCATAGCATTTTCCCATCTCTTCTATAAAGAAAATTGGGTCATATCCAAAGCCGTTTTCTCCTTTTTCGCACTCTGTTATTATTCCAACTGTCTCTTCCTGTGTCAGATAGATTCTATAAGGAGAGAAGTATAGGCAGAGAGCGCATACAAAGTGGGCGCTTCTTTTCTCTATGCCTTTCATTTTCACTAGAATGAGCAGATTTCTATCTCTTTGTGTGAGTTTCCCATCCGGAAATTCATCATCGCCAAATCGTGCAGTGTGCACTCCAGGTTTTCCCCCAAGAGAGTCTATGCATAGCCCTGAGTCGTCAGAAAGCACCGGAAGATGGACTTTGTCATAGAGATCCTTTGCTTTTATAATGGCGTTCTCGATGAATGAAGATCCGCTTTCATTTGGATTGAAGGCGATATTGAGATCTTTGGGCGTGACTATATCAAACTCGGGAAGAAGCCTTGAAAATTCGCTCTTCTTATGATCATTTGAAGAGGCAAGAAGTATTCTCATAGCAAGATTATATTTCTCTTTTTTGATAGTGGGATGAAATAGGTCACTTTAGACTTGCTCTTTTGAGATTTCCTGAAGTCTCTTAAGCGTCTCTTTCACAGCATTTGAGATCATCGAGCGAGATACACCAAGGCGTTGAGAGATTTCCTTTAGAGAGAGACGTGGCTCTCTTAGTCTTGATATCTGACTCTCTCGGATACGACTTACTCGTCTGTAGTTTTCACTCAAGAGTTTTATGCGCTTTGCATCTTCCTCTAGCTCTATGGCCTTTTTCAGTCTATTTAGGTAGATGAAGTTTCTGTTTGCTCTCTCTTTGGTGGCTTTATAGGAGGAATTCACTTCGGCCACCCATTCATTCTTGTAATTGAAGAAATCGTCAACAACTTGTTTTTCTACTTTGAGCATTCTTTGAAGCATTCTCCGGAATTTGTCATCGTTTTTGGTCGGGAGTCGTAGGAGAAAACAGAGTAGATACTTGATTTGCGTCTTATCTGATAAGAGCCTTAGAAATGCCTCCTCTTCCCAGTCTGGTTCAATTGGCTCATTTATCTCTGCATTTGTGATGCTTTCGTAGATTAAAGAGAATTTCTCGCGTTCTGTGAGAGGCTCTGTCTCTTCCTCCGCTTTCTGTATTTCCTCGGTTTCTTTCCCCGCCATTTGGACGATTTCAGCAGTGCTCTCTTTTTCTCTATTAGCTGAAGGTTCTTTTTGATCATCTTCTCTAGAGAGAGTCTGGCTATTCTCGGAGAGGACAAGACCCTCGTCTGATATCGAAGTCTCTTTTACTGTATTTTCTTTTTCTGCATCATTTTCAATTGGATCTTCGTCTATATAGATGTAGTTTTCTTCGTCTAATTTGGCGAGGTCAGTCATGATATTGTCGATCTCTCCCTTTCTCCTTCTCTTTGCAATCAGATTAAGTGCCTGATATCTTGTGCATTGGATAAGGTATTGATTGAAGCTAGATCGCGAGATTTCGTAGTTCTTAATGATTATGTCTAGTTTCAGAAGGCAGTTGAGATATACCTCTGATAAAAGCTCTTCATCAAGAAGAAGATAATTCTTGGGCACATGGTAGAGCAGAACTGAGGCTCTCTCTCGGATTTTAGCGTAGCGCTTGTTAAATTCTCTTTCATCGCTGATATTATTGAGATCTTTAATCTCTTTAGAGAACTTAAGGTCTTCTTCTTTTGTTAACAGGTTTTTTGCCATTGTTAATCCTCCCTAAAGTGTTTCGGAAAGATAATAGCAAGAACCGTGCCAACTAACAGAGTGTTCGTTATTTTTGGTCTTTTGCCTTGAATATGCGAGAGAATATATCTATAACGAGTCTTTTGGCGTTAGTCCTGTTAAGCTCAACAGTTGCTCCAGAGGCAAGAGTATGTCCTCCGCCTCCAAGTGAGAGAGCAATTTCGCCAACGTCGATATTTTTGTCTTTCTTTGCTCTGAAGCCTATTTCAGATGAGTCTCCCTTTCTTTTTATAAAGACACAGGCCTCGATATTCTCGACTTTTAGAAGTGTCTCATAGATTTGGTCAGAGACTCTTTCGCCCTTAATATCATCAGTCTCTTCTGCAATAATGAGCCTTCCGTCGAAATATGGCTTTGCCTCTTCGATAATCCTAGATACCTTCTTTATCTCCTCTAGGCTCTTTCCATCAGTCAGATAGTCGTAGATGTCATATGCAGATAGGCCTGTTGATAGAAATCTTGAAGCTCTCTCCAGAGAGTACGGACCCCACTCTTCGCCTAAGAAATGGAAAAATCCAGTATCTGTAAGGAGTCCCAGGTAGAGAAAGTATGCAATCTCCTTATCTAGCTCAACATTCAGCATCTCTCTGATTTTGTCTATTAATAGGGTAGTAGATGGAGATGTTGGGACAATGTATTTCGCGTAGGCATTGCTATTTTCTCGAGAGGAGGCATGGTGGTCGATTATTATTCTATAGAGGTCTTTGGCATTCTCGATAACAGAGCCCGATCTATCCTCGGTTGAGCAGTCTACAAAGACCAAGACACTCTCTTTTCTGTCTATTAGACTCTCGGGGATCTTATTTTGGAATCTGTCTTCGAGAAATTGAACTTCGCGTCTCAGAAAGGGACCGCTATTGAAGGCATAGGCTCTTTTTCCTGTCTTCTCGAGTATGAGCTTTAGCGCTAGCGTAGAAGAGAGTGTATCCCCATCTGGATTTTTGTGGCCAACAATTAGAAAAGTCTCTTTTTCTCTGAGAGTTTTCAGTACTTCTTCGCTTACTTTAGGAAAGGAGCTTTGCGTTATCATCGAAAATCAGCTTTGGCTCGCTCTTTAAAAGCACTGCATCTCTGTCGATTATGACTTCCTTGACTCCCTTCATAGATGGAATATCATAGGAGACTCCCAGCATGAGCTTTTCTACAATGGACCTGAGTCCCCTGGCCCCGGTCTTCTGCTCAAAGGAAGTAGTGGCTATTTGGTCTATCGCGTCCTCTGTAAATGTAAGCTTGATATTATCAAGCTCATAGCTTGTCTGATATTGCCTTATTATAGAGTTCTTTGGCTCAGTTAGGATTCTCACTAGATCTTCTTTGCTCAGATTGTTTAGGGCAGTGTGAATTGGAAGTCTTCCTATAAACTCAGGTATAAGGCCAAATTTTACTAGGTCATCTGGATGAAGCTCTTTATAGAGTGCCTCCAGATCCTTCTCCTCTTTGTTCTGTACCTTTGCTCCAAAGCCCATCGAGGAAGATGAAATTCTCTTTTCTATTACCTTATCAAGTCCAACAAAGGCTCCTCCGCATATGAAGAGAATATCAGTGGTATTGATTTTGAGCAGCTCTTGATTTGGGTGCTTTCTTCCACCCTGCGGAGGAACAGAGGCAACAGTGCCCTCGATGATCTTCAATAGCGCCTGCTGAACTCCCTCGCCAGAGACATCTCTTGTAAGAGAGACATTTTCGCCTTTCTTTGAGATTTTATCTACCTCATCAATAAAGACAATGCCCTTCTCGGCCTTGGGAATATCAAAGTCAGCTGCCTCTATGAGTTTTAAAAGTATATTCTCTACATCCTCTCCAACGTATCCTGCCTCTGTTAGGGTTGTTGCATCTGCAATAGCAAATGGAACATTGAGTTTTTTTGCAAGTGTTCTCGCAAGAAGCGTCTTTCCGGTTCCCGTAGGTCCTATCATGAGGATGTTTGACTTATCGAGCTCTACGCCGCTCTCTTCGACCTTCTTTTTGTATTTGACTCTCTTGTAATGGTTGTAGACTGCAACGGATAGAACCTTTTTGGCTTCATCTTGTCCAATTACATAGTCATCAAGGTATGCCTTAAGCTCTTTAGGAGTAGGAATCTCCATATTCTCAAGCTCGGATGGATTCTCATCATCTCCAGAGCCCTTTATGATGTCATAGCAGGTTTTAATGCACTCTTCGCAGATAGCAACTCCTGGACCGCTTACCAGCTTTGTGGTTGAGTCCAGAGGTCTTCCGCAAAATGAACAGTATTTAGCGCTCCTCATTCTTTTTCATCACCCGATCGGCTATGCCGTATTTAACTGCTTCCTCTGCATCCATGTAGCAGTCTCTTGAAATATCCTTGATTATCTCTTCTTTGGTTTTGCCTGTGTGCTCAGCAAGGAGCCTTGAGGTGACTTCTTTGATTCTCATGAGCTCATTTGAGGTTATTATGATATCCGATGCCTGTCCTTCGACCCCGCCAGATGGCTGATGGATCATTACTCTGGCATTTGGAAGGATAAAGCGCTCTCCACTTGTTCCAGAAGCTAAGAGTATGGCTGCCATGGAGCAGGCCTGTCCTATGCAAATAGTCCTTACTGGGCACTGAACATACTGCATGGTATCGTAGATTGCCAGTCCTGCAGTTACAGATCCTCCGGGAGAATTGATGTAGAGATTTATGTCTTTTTGCGGATCTTCGCTTTCAAGGAAGATAAGCTGGGCAATTACAAGGTCTGCCATCTCATCCCTGATCTCACCGTCAATAAAGATAATTCGGTCTTTCAGGAGTCTGGAGAAGATATCATATTGTCTCTCTCCAGTTCCTGACTGCTCTACGACATAGGGTACCAAATTACTCATGTGAATGCTCTTTGCCTCTCTCCATTAGCTCTTTGTAGGTGATTGTCTTGCCCTCTTTGAATGTGTTTTTCTCAATGAGGAAAGGAACAACCTTGGAGAACTCAAGCTCGTCTTTCAAAAGCTCTTTGTAGTAGTTTTTGACGTTCTCGTCTTGTATATCCTTGAACTGCTTGTCAAACTCACTCTCAAGCTCCTCATCAGAGACTTTGATGTCCTCTTTCTTTCTGATCTCTTCAAGAATAAGCTGCTCTTTCAAGTGTTCTGTGGCTTCATCTTTCCAACCCTCTTGAATTGATTCTTTGGTCTGACCTTGGCTCTTGATGAATGACATAAGCATATTCTCTGCCATGCCTGTCTGGCTTACAAAGCGTCTCCAGCTATCTTCAAGCTGGTTTTCAAGCATAGACTCTGGAATCTCGATAGAAGTCTCCTTTGCAATCTCATCTACTATCTTGTGCTCTTTCTCGTGGTCGATGATATCCTTGGCTTTCTTTTCCAGATCCTTTTTAATTCCCTCTTTGAGGTCCTTAACAGTCTTGTACTCATCCTTTACGTCCTGGGCAAATTCGTCATCAAGCTCGGGGAGCTCTCTCTTCTTTACTTCATCAAGCTTGATGTGAAGCTTGATTGTTCTTCCCTTGAGAAATGATGGATCGTCGTCGCTGTTATAGGTCTTTTCTGCTTCCTTCTCGTCTCCAGCCTTCATGCCAACTACATCGTCATCGATTTTGTAGACGTTGTACTTGGTTCCAAGAGTGAAAGAGTAGTCCTTTCTCTCGCTCTCTTCGATCTTGTTGCCATTTTCATCAAGCTCATAATAGTCGATAGTCACGATATCTCCATTCTCTGCGCTGCCTTCTTTTTTTCTGACAAGGGCATTCTGGTCTCTGAGCGTCTCAATCTCTGCATCGATATCGCTATCCTCGATTTTTACTTTGTTTGTCTCTACGGTAAGCCCTGTATACTTTGGTAGCTCAAAGCTAGGATAGACATCATAGATGACTCTATAGGTAATATCCTGGTCCTTTTTAAATGGAAGGAGGGAATCCTCATCCTGAAGAACAGGGGTAGAGTAGGGAAGCGGAGACTCATCGGTCTTTAGCTCTTTGAGTGCTTCCTGAAGCGAATCCTCCATTAGCTGGAAAGTAGACTCCTCTCTAATGGGAGCGCCGAATTTTCTCTCAATGACATTAAGTGGAGCATGGCCACGCCTAAAGCCGTCTATCTCAATCTTCTTTGAGTAGTCCTGCAGCTTTTTCTGGTAAGCTTTCTCAATCTCTTCTTTCTTTAGCTCTAAAGTTAGCTCCCCCTGACTTTTAGGGAGTCTCTTGAACTTGGTTTCAATGGCCATCTAAATCCTTCCTTGCTTTATTATCAAAGTATCAAGTCAAATATACATAAAAGAGAAATATCCCGCAAGGATGGGGATTATTTACTCTTTGAAATATGGGCTATTTTTACCCGATTTAGGTGAAGGATTTATACTCTAAGCCGCATTCTCTGGCTTTTGCGCCATTGATGCTCCAGCTAGTGCTTCTTGTCTTTCCGTCTTTGATTATGATGCCGTTTTTCTTTAAAGCCAGTATGTCTCTCTCAACAGTCTTTCTTGAGCATTTGATCGAGTAGGCCAGAGTGTTATATGTGGCTTTGGGATTATGAGAGAATATATCTATGATTCGCGCCATCCTCTCTCTAGTCTTCCTTCTATAAAATGGAAATTCCTCTTGCATTTAAGTTCCTCTTACTCGAAAGATAATGAGTCAATACTCAAAAACAAGAAAAAGCGTCGATTTTTTTGTTTACTTTGATTTTTCTTTGTATACTTAGCCTAAGGAGAATCAAATGGCAGGAAAATTTTACAGATGCTCAATTTGCGGTAATATCGTCTATTTGGTAGAAGGCGATATCAATCACATAGTATGCTGCGGCAAGCCAATGGACCTCATGGTACCAGGGACAGTAGAGGCCTCACTTGAGAAGCACATCCCATATGTTACAGAGCAGGATGGAAGACTTACGGTTCAGATTGGCTCGACAATGCATCCTTCACTGGATGAGCATCATATTGAGTGGGTGGCTGCGGTATCAGATGACTCGGTCAAGATCAAGTATCTCAAGAGTGGCAAGGACCCTGTTGTCCACTTTGGAAATAAGCATGGGAAAATCAAGAAGATACTTGCTTATTGCAATATTCATGGACTCTGGGAAAAGGAGCTATAGAAAAGGGGCGCGTCCCCTTTTTTTTATCAACCATAGACCTTAAAATCTCATTTTGTGAAGAGATTCTGTCTTTTGGTGATTATCCTCTTGTCCTTTTTGGCTTTATCGTGCTCAAATCTCGAAAGGAGTCTGAAAGAGAGCGAGGTAGAAGACGCAAGATTGGCGCTTTCTGCTCTTGTTGAGGATATTTCTAAAGAGACTGACTCTCTTGTGATTCCACTCTCATCCTTGAGATCTTCGCTTCAAAATGAATATCTTTCCTATAGAGAATATGACCCAAGATACGATGAGAGGGAGGCAGAGTATCTAGAGTCCCTCTCAGCTATGCTTAGCAGCATGTCATCTGGTCTCTTTCCCTATATCAGAGAGCGCCTTCTTGGCTTTGAGTTGGATCCCTATGTATATATCTATTCATCTGCTTCTCTTGTTGATGCATTCAGAAGGGCAAACGATTCTGATCTCAAAGATTATTTCTATAGATACGTCTTAAGTCGACAGAGTGAGCTAAGGAGTGCCTTTACTGAGTCTGAGAGAGAATTTTCCTCGATAAAGAGGGTAATGGAGAATCTTGAGAGGGCAGGAAAAAGCGTGGATCTCTCTTACCCAGAGCCGATTCTTTTCTCATCTCTCTCTGATATTCTCTACAACTCTGTTTTCTCCTATCTCATTGAGAGGGAAAATGAAATAAAAAGCTCAGAGGAGAACAGGGGTTCGGATATCTATGATATTTTCTGGAGGATAAATGGCAGGGGATAGTCTTTTTTCAGCTAATAATCCGTCTATGGAGCCTCTTGCATCTAGAATGAGGCCAAGAACACTTGATGAATATATTGGCCAAGAGCATATTCTCGGTAAGGGAAGGCTCTTGAGAAGAGCCATTCAAATAGATCAGCTTTCCTCAGTTATATTCTATGGTCCTCCAGGAACTGGAAAGACTACTCTAGCCCGCGTAATTGCAAATCATACAAAGAGCCATTTCTCAACTCTGAATGCAGTTCTTGCAGGTGTTAAGGACATCAGAGCCGAGATTGATGAGGCAAAAGAGAGAAGAGACCACTATGGCATGAGAACCATCCTCTTTGTCGATGAGGTCCACAGATGGAATAAGAGCCAGCAAGATGCGCTTCTGCCATGGGTTGAGAATGGTACTTTCATCTTAATTGGAGCGACAACCGAGAATCCTTTTTTCGAGGTAAATGCCGCTCTTGTCTCTCGCTCTAGAATCTTTCAGCTTAAAAAGCTTAGTGATGAGAACCTTAGGGATATTGCACTCCAGGCTGTCAATGACAGAGAGCGAGGCTATGGGAAATATGATGTCGAGTTTGAAGATGGAGCTCTTGAGCATTTGATTAAGGTCTCTTCCGGGGATGCCAGGTCGCTTTTAAATGCGCTTGAGCTCGCTGTTGAGACCACCCCTGATGTCTTTCCACCAGATGAAGGAGAGAGAATCTATATAAGCCGTGAGATTGCAGAGGAGTCAATCCAGCAGAAGGCTGTCTTATATGATAAGGAAGGCGATTAACACTTTGATGTAATATCCGCATTCATAAAGTCACTTAGGGGCTCAGATCCTGACGCTGCCATGTACTGGCTTTCAAAGATGGTAAAGGCAGGGGAGGATCCCCGATTCATATTCAGGAGAATGCTTATTCTTGCCTGCGAGGATGTGTCCCTCGCAGACCCAAATGCCATAGTGGTTGTCAATGCCGATGCTGAGGCCTTTGATAGAATAGGGCTCCCTGAGGGGAGATATCATCTTGCTCATGCTGCGCTCTACCTTGCCACTTGTCCTAAGAGCAACTCTACAATGGCGTTCTTTGATGCCCTAAAGGATGTGGAGAGCGAAAAAGAGGATGATGTCCCGACTCATCTGAAAGACCCAAGCAGAGATACAGAGGGCTTTGGGCATGGTAAGGGGTATTTATATCCTCATAGCTACAGAGACCACTGGGTTGCACAGCAGTATCTTCCAAAGGCTCTTATGGGTAGAATCTACTACAATCCAACTGACCAGGGCTATGAGAAGACAATTCGCGATGGGGTTCTTGAGAGAAGAGAGGCACAGCTTGAAGCTGTGACATCAGATCTCTTCAGAGAGCAGCTTACGTTTACACCGAAGAGCCTTGATGAGAAATGGGAGGAGAGGGCTGTAAACAAGAGAAGCAAAGAGCTTTTGTCTATAACAAAAGAGCTATTTTCAGGCCTTGGTGTCTTAAGGCATGACAACATACTGGTTTTAAATGCCTCTCATGGACTTATGCTATGGCCACTGATGAAGAGAAATCCAGAGGGGCTATCGGTAGCGGTAGTCAAGGATGAGGGGCAAAAGTCCATAATTGAGCATTTTTCCAAGGATTTTGATGAGCTTAGAAAGCCTTTGGTGATAATAGATGACGGCAAAAGCGATGTCTTCTCAAAATTGGAGGATGGTCTTCTCTTTAAGGCAGTTGCCGGAAGAAATCTGCTTTTAAGTCCTGAGTCTGCTCTTTCTATATTGCGCTCAATTGAGAATAGGCTTGAGGATAATGGCAATATCCTCTTGATGGAGAGCATCCCCTCTCTATCCTCAAGGCTCTCTGAGTTTGCAGGCGGAGAGCTGAAAGATAGGCTTTTGGAGGCAGAGAAGACTCTTTACTTTAGTCTCAATTGGTCTATGGATGATTTAGAGAAAAGCATTAAGAGCATTTTTCCCAATACCAAATTTGAAGAGAGGGAGATCAAAGAGGAGAGAGTCTTCTCAATGTCCGTTATAGAAAATTGGTATAGAAACACCTTTTCATCATATGGTATAGATAGGGATATTTTCTTTGGAGCATTCCTCAATAGAAAAGTAGAATGGAAAAATAAGATTCTTCTTATCAGGGGAACTAAATAGATTGGTTGACAACCAGGTTATTTTTATAAATAATACATACGTTGTTTGGAACGCCAATGCAACGCTCTTCATGGTGGGAGTAGTTCAGTGGTAGAGCGTCAGATTGTGGATCTGATTGTCGCGGGTTCGAGCCCCGTCTCCCACCCCTACTCTTAGAAGAGAGAAGCGCTCTTAGCTCAATGGATAGAGCGTCGGACTTCGAATCCGCAGGTTGCAGGTTCGAGTCCTGCAGGGCGCGTCCAAAAAATGGGCCGCTAGCTCAGCTGGTAGAGCAGCAGACTCTTAATCTGCGGGTCAAAGGTTCGATCCCTTTGCGGCTCATTGAAGCTCTCTTTAAAGAGAGCTTTTTTTAATATTGATTTAAAAAAAGAGGGCGTTTTTAGGCGCCTTCTTTGAACTTTACTTTATCTTCTTCAAAACAAAGGCATCGCCTTCATTTGGATTGGGGTTCTTGAATAGGAATTTATCTGATAATTTCTCTTCGCCTTGGTAAAGTACCTCAGCTGTCTTATTTCCATTCTGGTCTTCTTTGAATGTGATGATTGTATCTGTTGTGAGCGTCATTCCCATGACCTTGGTCTCTACAACAAGAGTGACAGAGTCTGGCATTATCTCCATTTTGGTTATTCGCCATTCAGAGGGCTTGAATGCAGAAGTGTTGACTAGGCTTACATTCTGCCTATATGCCTCTCCCGACTCGCTATCTTCCTTGAACTTATGCTTTTCATTTGTTCTTGGATCATCAAAGTCAAATATGGGGAAGACCAAAAATTCATCAACGCCATCGGTTGAGAAGAAGATTCTCTGGTATTGTCCGACCTTCGGATCGTACTCAGTGACGGTTCTGAGTGTAAGGCTCTTCATCTTTCCCTTATTTGTGTCTTTTGTATTATTTACCCATTTATAGGTGCCGTCCCAGCTAGTGGTCTTTGCCTTGATCCATGCTGCATCAAGATCTTTGTTATTGGCGTCTCTTGCTGCAAGAGTTATGTTCTGCTCTTTGTTTGACAGAAGATTCTCTAGAGTATATGAAGTCTTATTCGAATCGAGCCTTGTGATAAATTCATTGTCATTGTAGATATCATAGAAGACTGCTCCAGGTACTTTGCTCCATTTGAGCTCTACTGAGGTTGGATGCTCTTTATAAGTAGCATTCATAGCTGCAAAGAGCGATAGCGACATTATCAGCAAAAAAAGTGTAATAAGTGTTTTTTTCATAGATAGTTCCTTCTTGGTTTAAATTAGCAGAAAAGGTGAAGAATATCTATGTTTTTATTTACACTTTTAATACTTTTGTAAAAATAAAATAAGCGTTGCCATCTTGATTTTCGCTCTTACTCATTGCTAAGATAACTAAGAGCTTATTGATAAGGAGCTCTTTTTATTTTAGAATAAGCGAGCGTGGTGAAATTGGTATACACGCTAGACTTAGGATCTAGTGCTTAGGCGTGAGAGTTCGAGTCTCTCCGCTCGCATACTTGCGGAAGTAGCTCAGTGGTAGAGCTCCACCTTGCCAAGGTGGATGTCGCGGGTTCAAGTCCCGTCTTCCGCTCTAAAGCCTGAAATTGTTCAGGCTTTTTTTAATGTTACATAAAAGATTCGAACTAAATTCAATTCTCTAAAGCCTTGGATTTGGAATATTATGCAAAATAGATTTAAGTGGAGGCTATATGGATAATTTCACCGAGCTAGATAAGAAGATGATAAGAAGGACCATAGAAATAGCTAGGAGTGCAGTAAAAAATGGATGCCATCCATTTGGGGCGCTTCTTGCTGATAAGGGTGGGAATATACTAATGGAACAGGAGAACGCCTTCACAGAGGGTGGTTCTGCATATCATGCCGAGACGCTTTTGGCATTGAAGGCTGCAAAGAAATATACTCCCGAAGAACTTTCAGAATGCACTCTTTATACTAATTTTGAGCCTTGCTGTATGTGTACTGGAGCTATCTATTGGACTGGAATAGGACGCTTAGTCTATGGTGCCTCTGAAAAGAGCCTTTTAGAGTTCACTGGTGACAATAGAGAGAATCCGACATTCGATCTCTCTTCAAGAGAGGTACTATCTCATGGGCAGAAGAAGATAGAGGTCAATGGTCCTACTGAGGACCGAGAGCTTTTGAGAGATATATGCTTGGATCATATAGAATTCTGGAAGAATAGGTAGGGAAAAAATGAAGGCACTGCTCATTAATGGAAGCCCTAGAAAGGACGGTTGCACAAATAGGGCACTTGAAGAGATTATAGCTACCCTAAACAAAGAGGGTATTGATACTGAGCTATTTTGGATTGGAAATAAGCCTGTTCCAGGTTGCACAGCTTGTGGATTCTGCATAGCAAATGGAAAGTGCATCTATGATGACAATGTAAATTCTATTGGCTCAAGACTCGATGAATTTGATGCCATTGTCGTGGGCTCTCCAGTCTACTATGGAGGTCCCTCTGGTCAGATACAGTCTTTCTTGGATAGGCTTTTCTACACATTTGGCTCGAAGATGGATCTAAAGATTGGAGCCTCTGTGGTCAGTTGCAGAAGGGGAGGTGCCACATCTTCCTTTGATAGGCTGAATAAGTATTTTCTAATGAACAATATGATTGTCGCACCATCTCAGTATTGGAATCAGGTGCATGGCAGTAAAAAAGAGGATGTTGAGAAGGATGAAGAGGGACTTCAGACTATGAGGGCTCTTGGTGAGAATATTGCATATATTTTAAAGTGCCAAGCTGGGGCGAAAATAGATAAACCCATTAGAGAAAAGAAGATACCAACAAATTTCATAAAATAGGAAAAGCCCCGAAAAGGGGCTTTTTCATAAATAATTTTTTACGGAGTTAGAAGGCCATATCCATTCCATCCATATCCATTGCCATATCATCTTCAACAGCGGGTTCATCAGGAACAGGAGCCTGCACTGATAAGAATTCGCTCATCCATTCGCTCTGATCTGCTCCAGCAATGAGAGCCGGAAGAGAAATTAGAGTATTCTTCTCGCTTGCTGGGACCTTGAACTTGGTAACAAGCTCCTTTTCCTGTCCATTCTCGATATAGTTGAGTGTAATCTTATGAGACTGTCCAGTTTGGAAATTGTTCATTCTCGTTCTTCTTGGAATCTCAATGAAGTCGCTATTGTCAATCTTGGCAGAGACTAGATTCAGGGAAGAGTAGCTCTTTCCATTGATCTCAATTGTATTGTTGTCGAGAAGGAACTGATGTTCCTTTCCGACAAAGAAGAGAACTATTGCAAGTCCAATGATTGCCAGCACCGATCCGAGCTTCACATATGAGCTTGGAGTCTTGAAGAATGTGACAATTCCATTGCCAAAAGATATAAATTTTGCTTTTATGCTTGAGCCTGCCTTGGCAAATACACTGACATTTTCACTCATGCTATCACCTCCGCAGTTTCCTTATTCTTAAGCATTTTCTCCTGTGCTTCTTTGAGCTCCTTTGCTTGGTGTCCCTTTGCTCTTCTTGCCTTTACCTCATAGAGAACAAGCGAGAGCGTGATAACGCCATAGGAAACGAAGACTCTGAAGTACTCTCCAAGCTGTGCCTCTCCAATGAGGTTCTTTCCCGCATATGGAGATACGATAAACATCGTATGGAAGAGTATAATGCCCAAGAATGCGTTTCTGATGTTTGCCTTTGAAACTGATGCTCCTCCAACGAGAAGGGCGGCAATACTGAACATTCCAATCTGAGAGTGGGAGTTGTAGGTGTTGAGAGTGCCCATATTTGAGAGGTAGATGATCATTCCAAAGCCTGCAAGTACAGTTGAGATTATGATTGCGAGAACTCTGGTTCTCTCGACCTTTATTCCAGCCTCTCTTGCAACTTCCATATCCTGTCCAACAGCTCTCATGTCCTGTCCAAGCTTTGTTTTCTTGAACCAAAGGATGAAGATGCAGAGCAGTGCGATAATCAGTATTGTCAGAATAGGGATTTGAATGGTTCCGATATTGAACGACCAGAAGTTATCGAGAGACTTTCTCATTCCCAAAGATCCCTTTGTTCCTGCGAAGTTAACTGTATTTCTTATACCGTAGCCTCTTGGAAGGAGCAGAGAATTTGAAGCAATTGGGATAATGGATCCCATCATGTAGAGAACTACGAGCTGATAAACACCATTCATGAAGAAACTGATCATGTATGATGTAACCATCTCTCTTCCCTTTGCCTTATTGAGCATTGTGCCGCAGAACCATCCAAGAACAATTGAGATTGGAATTGAGATAATAGCTGCGAGCATTAAGCCTGGAATTCCGACTACTTGCCAGTCTGAGACAAGAATGAGTCCGATCTGTCCAGCCATGGCACCTAGTGTCATACCGAAGTTGAGTCCCATTCCTGCCATGATAGGAATCAAAAGCGAAAGAACAAGGAAGCTATTTCTCATAAGTCTCGTGACAACATCTCTTACAACTGAAGAGAAGGGCTGCCCTGAGATAGGAATTGCGAAGGCGCAGAATACTATGAATATTATTGGAACAATATTATTAAGCGCAAATTCGCCTAGATTCTTGAGATTTTCCTTAGGTCCTCTATTAACAAAGTCATGGAACTTCTTAGACTGTCTGTCGCCAAAGCCCTTAAAGCCGTCTTTTACAGAGGTTACAGCATTCTTAAAGATGTTACTCATCGGCTTGCCTCCGTCTTTCTGGTAAGTGCATAGATAATCATTCCGTTTGAGATGATGATTCTTATAACCTCTGACATATCTGTATGCACAAGTCCGTTCATTACTGAAGGAGTCATAGTAACTATGCCCTGGTAGAGTATAGTTCCGATAATAACGTTGGTTATGGTTGCCTTGTTTACACTGGCTCCACCAATGAGAATTGCAGAAACAGCAGGCATAGCCATATAGAACGGAGCATTGTAAAGCTGGATAAAGCCAAAGCTCTGCTCATAAACCAGAATTCCAACTGCCCCAAGCCAAGTAGACATAATAACAGAGATAGTTCTTGTTCTATCGATGTTAATGCCTGATGCCATAGCAAACTGGGAGTTTGATCCAACAGCTGTCATAGCAGTTCCCATCTTTGTCTTTAAGAAGGCCCAGATGATAAAAGCAAATACAGCAAAGAACAGAATCATTCCTGTTGGGATTACTAGGTGGCTGAAGAAGTTCTTCATAGCACCGATAAAGGCTCCATCTCCCACTGAAGCGGGGGAGACCCATTTAGAGAAATCGAGTGCTAGAAAATCATTCAGGTAGTGGTAATAGTATCCTTGGGTTGAGATTGTTGTTCTCAGTCCAGAACCGCCATAGCCCCAAATCATCGTTGGGTTCTTGAACGGAAGCAGGAGCCACATCATACACATGAAGGATACAGCTGAGAATCCTACATATGTTGCAATCATCATCTCTGAGCCTTTTACTTTATTCAAAAGCTTTCCATATGCCCAGCCAAAGATAACAGAAAAGGGCGTTGCATAGAGAATTGCAAGCCAGAATGATGCTCCACCTGGTATGTTGGTCTGAATGGATAGGGTAGCTCCCAAGAGTCCTGCTATGATTCCAAGTGGAAGACCGAAGTTAAGTCCGCAGCCAGAGTGAATCATAGGAACCATCGCGAGTACCATAATCGCATTCATGCCAAATCTGTTTATGACATCGGTAATTGCAGTTCCGATATTGACATGGGCTGCCGGTGCGATTAAAAAGAGGAGTACCAAAAATCCGGTGATGATAAGCCTTGGAAGACCAAATGCCTTAACACCAGACTTTATCCTCTCTAAAAAGGCCGAACCCTTCTTTTGAGGCGTTTGCTGAAGTTCTAACTCGTTTGTCATGACGCCTCCTTAGGAGTTTTATTTCCTACCATAAGCATTCCGAATTCCTCGCTAGAAGTAGAGGCTGGAAGAATTCCTGAGACAGCGCCGTCGCTGATGATGGCAATCCTATCACATGAGCTTCTGAGCTCTTCAAGCTCTGAAGAGATCATAACGATTGTTGTGCCTGATTCTCTGTTATAGCGTTTTAGGCTCTCAAGAACGAGCGCCTTGGCGCCAATGTCGATACCTCGGGTTGGCTCTGATACAAAAAGGAGCTTCGGCTCTAGGACAAATGCCTTAGCCAGGCATATTTTCTGCTGGTTTCCGCCAGAGAGCTCTTTTGCTTTTTGCTTGCTGGATGTGCATTTTACCTGAAGCTGCTCGATATACTTATCAGTCGTTTTCTTGATTGCCTTATTGTCTCTGAATTTGATAAAGCCAATCTTCTTAAGAAATTTGTTGTGAATCTGCATTGCAGAGAAAGTCACATTCCACTCTAGACTCTCGTCAAGCAGAAGTCCTACGCCTCTTCTGTCCTCGGATACAAAAGCGAGTCCAGAGGTAAGGCACTCTCTTGGATTGTTAAGTGGAATATCCTTTCCGTCAAATGTGACTTTTCCGCCAGCAGTATAGAGTCCCATTATTCCATTAGGGATTCCGATTTTGCCTTGTCCTGCGAGTCCTCCAATACCGAGAAATTCGCCTTTCATTACATCAAGGTTGACATTTTTGACAATTTCGCCTGGCATATCTACCCAAAGATTCCTAATGGACAGAATTGGCTTATTCTCAACAACTCTAAGCTTTGATGTTTCATCTTCAGCATTCTCTTGGGCCTTTACCTCTCTGCCAACCATGAGCTTTGCCATTTCAGAAATAGATGTGCTCTTTGCAACGAGTTCCTTTACAACCATTCCATCCCTCATGACTACGACTTTGTTGCATACATCGAGGATTTCCTGGAGTCGGTGAGTGATGAAGATAACTGCTATTCCGGCCTTTGAAAGATTCTCAATCGATCTGAGAAGCGCTTCAGCTTCCTTCTCAGCTAGTACTGCCGTTGGCTCATCAAGAACCAAAAGCTTAATATTTGGCTTCGATATCTCTCTCGAGATCTCTGTAAATTGCTTATGACCTACTGGCATTGAGCCTACAACCATCTCTGAGTTTAGCTCTACGCCAAGCTTCGTGATTGCAAGAAGTGCAACACGCTGCATTTCCTTTCTATTTAGAGTATTCGCCCTCTTACCGAATACCTGCGATATTATGTTTTTGTTCTGCGGCTCTCTGTTTAGAAGGATGTTCTCAGTAGCTGTGAAGCCCGGAAGAAGAGAGAACTCCTGATGGACCATTCCTATTCCAGCTTTAAGAGCATCGGATGGGGAAGCAAAATTGACTTCATTACCTTCAATAAGAATCTTGCCGCCATATCCGCCTGTGTCGCGGATTACGTTCATCCCGAAGAGGATATTCATTAATGTGCTCTTTCCAGCACCATTTTCCCCTACGAGTCCTACAACATCACCTGGCTTTATGGATAGTGAAACATCCTTTAAGACCACGTTTCCGTTGTAATCCTTGCTTATATTCTTCATTTCAAGCAAGTAATCGCTTTTCTCTGCCATTGTACCTAATTCCAATTAATAAAAAGATTTAATTAAGGGGGAGTCTCCCTCCCCCTTAAATTAGTTCGGGTTTTATTACCTGATTGTTGCGTATTTCTCGGGAACTTCGAGGCTTGCATTGCCCATGTAGTGTCCTGGATCGCCCATGATGTAGGTGTCCTGATAGATGAGGACGTGGTTAGGAGCTGATACGCCAGTATTGATG
>CANRIJ010000004.1 GCA_947630635.1 uncultured Spirochaetaceae bacterium
TAGAAGTCTCTGCATGCCTCTTTTGTCGGATGCTGAAGTGGGACCCCGTCTCTCTCTCTGATTCCCGAGTAATCAACCATATTGATGGGGTCGAATAGGACTTTGAGCCTATTGGAGGGGAACTTATCCATCATGTTTTTCATCCTCTCAAGAGATGCTATCGTATGCTGATGATTCACGCCTTCGATTAGAGTATAGGCATCATACTTCTCAGCTGCATCGACCATCTCTGATAGTGAAGAGTAGAAAAGGTCTATGTATTTGGGATCTGCTGTCTCTGGGCTATATCCGCCCTTTGGATTTCTGGTGCCCGTCTCAGTTGCGATAAGCTTGCATTCAAATGCCCTATTTAAGCTTAGGGACTTCTTAAATCGCTCTATATCGCTTTTTCGCTTCTCCTCATCTGGATGTGTTGGCTGAATGTAGCAGCCTACGATTTTTACGCTGACCCCATATTTTCCAAGTTCCTCAATTACATTATGGATGTACTCCTCATCCCATTCTTGCCAGCTTCTTGCAGTTGGAAATGATTTATTCAGCGCAAGCTGTATAAAGGAGTCCTCTCCGGTCTTTTCTCTTATTGTTTTTCCGAGTTCTGCTGGAGTATTGAATTTTCCAAAGTCGTGTGCTCTGTATCCGATTCTGATCATAGTGAAATTTTAGCCAAATAGCCTTAGTGTTGCACTTGTTTGCGAACTATATTCTTAAAAATGCAAAAGAAAGGCATAAATCGGTTTTCCTGAAGTATTAAAATATAAACAGGTTATGAGTGCAATTAAGACTAGAGACGAGGTCCTTCTCACCGAGAGTGAGGGGATAATGACTGTAGAGATACAGGATGCATTGAATTCCGCAAAGAGAGTCGTTTTTCAGAAGGGCATCTATATAACAGGCCCACTTGAAGTTCCTTCTGACACTACCGTAATCATAGAGAAGTCAGCATTGATCAAGTTTGTTGATGATTTTGAATCATATCCTCCTATTTTTTCGAGATGGGAGGGCGTTAAGTGCTGGTGTATGCATCCATGCCTTCTTATCTCAAATGCAGAGAATGTTGAGATTAAGGGCGAGGGTAGCATTGATGGCAGCGGCGAGGCATGGTGGAAGGAGGTTATGCGCTTTAAGGGAAAGGATGAGAGCAGAGTTCCAAAGCCCATAGAGTATAGACTCAGAAAGCTCAATCCTGACTACATGAATCAGCCGGGCGGCGGCGGTGGAAGAGAGACTCAGTTCTTGCGCCCGCCATTAGTGCAGATATATAGGTCAAAGAATGTCACAATTGAGGGCATAAAGCTTCAGAACTCCCCATTCTGGACGCTACATCCTCTGTTTTCCAAAGATATAAGGCTTAAGAACATCAGAATAGCCAATCCTGCCGAGGCGCCAAATACAGATGGAATAGACATTGAGTCATCCAGCGATGTCACTGTAGAGGGATGCTTTGTAAATGTGGGAGATGATGGCATTGCCCTTAAGTCTGGTTCTGGAATCGATGGAATCAGGGATGGCGTTCCAACAGAGAAGATTGCAATCAGAGGCTGTACTGTCTTATCTGCCCATGGAGGAGTGGTAATTGGCTCTGAGACAGCGGGCGGTGTAAAGCATGTGTCAGTTGAGAACTGTCTATTTGATGGCACCGATAGGGGTGTGAGAATCAAGACCAGAAGAGGCAGAGGCGGAGTTATTCATCATCTCAATTTCAAGAATATCGTCATGAAGGACAACCTCTGTCCATTTGTAATAAACATGTACTATGGATGCGGCACAGATGACCAAAGTCTCTTCTCTCTAAAAAAGCTTCCAATTACTGAAGAGACGCCTGAGATCTACGGAGTGAAGATTGAGGGCTGTGTGGCAACTGGATGCGAGAGCTCTGCTGGCGTGATTGTAGGACTTCCGGAGAGACCGGTCTTTGACTGCGAGATCAAGGACTGCAATTTCAAGGTTGCACTAAATGCCAATAGAGAGATATCCGAGAGTGCTATGTATGCAGGCCTTACACCTCCTCAGACAAGGGGATTTTGGCTTAGAAACGTTGAGATTAAACTCGACAATCTCAAGGTGGACTGCATTGGAGAGCCAATTATCATAGAAGAGGGCGTAACAGTTCTTGATAAGTAACCGAAATCAAATATGCAAAGAAAAGAGCGCCGTTTTTCTGCGGCGCTCTTTTAGTTTCATGCTCCATCACCAGACTAGGATTCTATCCTCGGGTGCAAGAAACATATTGTCGCCCTCGGTGATGCCGTAGGTATCGAGGAATTTGTCAAATTGCTGGAGTGTGACATTGGTCCTCAGGTACTCAGGCGGATGTGGGTCTGTATAGTAGTTAGTCTCGACAGAGGAGAGTGAGCGCTTGCTCATCCATATCTCTGCATATGCACGGAAGAACTCGTCGTAGTCAAAGTCATCATCTTTTTCGGCAAGGCGAAGAATGCACTGAATTCCAGTGATGTCAGCTGTGACCTCTCCATCTAGCATTGCGCCGTTTAGGTACATGTCATCATAGATTGAGATATTGCTATAGAAGTCTTGCACCTTCTTAACCTTCTCTTGGAATGCCTTTGCGTCGTTTTCGGTCCACCAGATTCTGATGTTTCCATTCTCATCGAATTGGCTTCCCTTGCTGTCAAAGGCGTGTGATATCTCATGCCCTATAATTGCGCCAATCTTGCCGTAGACTCTTTCTTTGCTCATATCGGTCGTGTAGGTCTCATCGCCGAGTATGCCAAGGTATATGTTGATTGAATTCTCCATCGAATTGTAGCTGGCATTTGCCTCAAGTACGTTGACACTCCATATCTCTGGGTCAATCTTCTTTCCGAGCTTCTCGCGGTTGAGCTTAAGACCATAGTTTCTGATTGCTTTTCTTGCCTCATAGTAATTGAGGCCCCTGATGTCGAGTCCGCTGTAGTCTGGCCACTTATCTGGATAGACAGAGTTTATCTTAAGATTGTCCAATTTTGCGATGGCTGCCTTCTTTGTCTCTTCTTCAAGCCAGTCCTCTTGGCTGAGCATTATCTTGTACTCGGCTGCAATATCCTCGCAGAGGGCTTTAATATCAGATTTCATCTCGGGAGAAGCAAACTCCTCTACGTAGGCTATCTGCATAGGGACGTTGAGGTAGTTGCCGACGAATGTGACTAAAATTGATTCGTATGGGGTTGATTCTGTGATGCCAGAGGTCTCGGTGTTGATTTTCTCTACGGTGAGCATTGCCTCTTTGCTCACATCCGGTGCTGCGTTGATTAAAACACGCACTTTCATCCAATTCTTGATCTCATCGAGGTTTTTCTCGTCACTTAGAATCTCTCCAAGATACGCAATCTGATCGGGCATTACCACCCATAGAGTATCGGAGATATAGCCGTTGTCCTCCATTTCCTTTCTGAAGTTGTAGTTGGGACCTAAGAGCTCATCAACTTCATCGAGAGTCAGAATGTTGTTTACCTTCCCGAAGATATCGGATCTGTTCAAGTCTTCCTGTGTAAGTGTGTGCTCTGCAATTCCTGCCTCGAATGCGATTGCCCTGTCAAATGCATCCTCTTCCATCACGGCTCCTATGAGCTCTAGTCCGAGCTCATATATGCCTTTGTACATTTTGTATGTCCTATCTCCGAGGTCTGTGCGCTTCTTATACTCTCCGGCGTCTCCCAAAAGGAGGTTCCTGCCCTCTATCTCGGCGGTGTATGTCGTGGGATCTGCAAGCGATGTTGTCACATTCACATTGATAAGTCCATATTCGGATAGGGAGTCGGTATCGCCCCATACATGCACTGCATCGTAGAAGTCCTTTATAGATGAGAGCGAGTCGATCTTTTCAAGTCTATTTGTCGCGAGAGCGATTGCCATCGGGGTTCTCGTCTCCCAATCATCAAGAGCATTGTAGAAAGCCCTGAGCTGCTCTGCCTCAAAGCCCTCGATGCTGTCGTCGGTCAAGAGTCTCTTTTTATTCTCTTCGACCTGGATTGAAGAGCGATCCAGTGCTGTCTGTCTGATCTTTCCAGGTTGGTACACAACGTCGAGGATTCTGTCCTTGTTTACATAGAGATAGAAGTCATCCTTGAGGTCTGTAGGAGTCTCTGGCGTGACGTTTCCCTCGATGTTTGAATCCATCCAGGGCTTTCCAGTAGTGTAGTCGGTGGCAGAGGTGGAATTATTGGTCTCTTCGCTAGTTTCTATGCTATCTGAGCTATTCTCGACTGGAGCTACGCTCTTGCAGCTGAATAAGAGCAGCAGCAGGAGAAAGAGTCCTAGATAACTGACTATTCTTTTCATCTAGCTCTCCTTTATAGTGGGATTTAGGTAAAGCCTATTCTCTTTGGCTTATTTTATTAAGGCTTATTGTTGTCAAATCGATAAAGTCATGAAAATATTTTCATTGAGTTATATCTTGATTTCTAAAAAAGGGTCGAAATCAATCGACCCTTATCCTCATCTTTTATCCTATTTTACAAGGTGGAAGGCAAAGCCGCCGATTTCCTCGTTGAAATAGCAGACCTTGATCTTTCCCTTTGGATCCTTGGCCACGGTATCCTCTTTCACTGTAAAGCCTCTCTCCTTGAGGAAGAAGATCGTTCTTTCAAGGTCGTAGCACCTAAATGCCAAGTGTCCGTTCTTTCCAAGGTAGTTTCTCTTCATGACTTCAATCTCGCCATTCATAAAGATGGAGCTATTGCCCTCTTTTATCGTCATGCCAAGCTTTTCAAAGTCCTTGGCTACATGTGATGCTGCATCTCTATCGGGAAGGTTGATTCCTATGTGTGCAAGTGTAAGTCCCTGCAGCTTTATAACCGCTTCCTGGCAGAGCTTTGTGATCTCGTCCCATTTTTCACTCTCGATCAAGTCTGGCTTTACCATCCATGATCCGCCGATGGCAAGTACGTTTGGGGCCTTGGCATAATCAGGGAGATTGTCTGGATTTATTCCGCCAGTTGTCATGAATTTGATCTGTGGAAATGGTCCTCCTAAATCTTTTAGCATCTTGACTCCGCCTGAGGCTTCTGCTGGGAAGAATTTGAGTATGCTGAGTCCAAGCTCAATTCCTTTCTCAATGTCAGATGGCGTGCAGACACCAGGTACAACTGGAATATTGTGTTCTTGGCACCATTTGACTGTGTGCTTATTCAATCCAGGGGATACAATGAATTTCGCTCCGGCATTGACTGCCTTCTCTGCAAGTTCCGGGTTGATAACTGTGCCCGCTCCGACGAGCATCTCGGGACACTCTTTTGTTATAAGACGGATTGCCTCTTCAGCCGCAGCGGTTCTGAAGGTTACCTCTGCGCATGGGATTCCGCCCTTAATCATTGCCTTTGCAAGTCCTACTGCTTTCTTTGCATCATCGATTTTTACGACTGGAACTATTCCAAGATCGTGGAAATAGGTGAAAAGCTCTTCTTGTGTCATGACTGAACTCCTATTTATGGTATGTTAATTATATCATGTCGTCTTCTCTCGGTTTAGAAACATTCCTATCCATTTTTATGAAAATAGATTCCTTTTTGGCCCTCTTTGTTGAATTTGGCAAATCGCGGCAATAGAATTCCATTAAAGAACTAATTTGGAGGAAAGTAATACACCTATGGCTAAGAAGTACGTTACCTTTGGTGAGATCATGCTTCGACTCAGAAGCATGGAGCATTACAGATTGTTTCAGACACCTGAGCTGGAGGCCACTTTTGGTGGCGGAGAGGCCAATGTAGCCGTTTCTCTATCTATTTTGGGAGAGCATGCGGAATTTGTTACAGCGCTTCCTGATAACGCTGTTGGAGAGGCTTGCAAGTGGGAGCTTCAGAAATATGGAGTCGATACCTCTGCTATCAAGATGGTAAAGGGCTCAAGACTTGGAATCTATTTCTTGGAGACCGGTGCAAACCAGAGACCATCTCTTGTAGTCTATGATAGAGCGAATTCCGCTATTGCAAATGCAAAGCCAGGCGATTTTGATTTTGCTGAGATTATGAAGGGCGCAACATGGTTCCATACAACGGGAATTACTCCTGCAGTATCACAGGAGGCAGCAGATTGTGCACTTGAGGCAATGAAGGCCGCAAAGAAGGCAGGAGCTACAGTATCAATAGACCTTAACTTCAGAAAGAAGCTCTGGCAGTACGGAAAGAAGGCCCCAGAGGTTATGAGAGAGCTTGTTAAGTATGCAGATGTGATTATTGCAAACGAGGAAGACATTCAGATGTGTCTTGGAATAGAGGCAGACTCGGATGTTACATCCGGCAAGCTCAATACCGACGTATACAAGGACCTCTGCTTAAAGGTCAGGAAGGAGTTCCCGAATATCTCTACAATTGCAGTTACTCTTAGAGAGTCCAAGAGCGCAGACCACAACGGATGGTCAGCAGCACTCTCTGGAAAGACAGGCTTCTATCTTTCCAGAAAGTACGATATTACTGATATCATCGACCGCGTTGGCGGTGGAGACAGCTTTGCGGCTGGTATCATCTATGCCCTTTCTCACTTTGATGATGAGGAGTACTGCATTAACTTCGCAGTTGCAGCAAGCTGCCTGAAGCATTCAATCTCTGGAGACTTTAATCTATCAAGGCTCAGCGAGATCGAGAATCTTGCCAAGGGCGATGGCTCTGGAAGAGTGCAGAGATAGTCTTTATTCAATCTATTTTCAAGAGGCCGCTCTTTATAGGGCGGCTTTTTATGTCTTATTGGAGGAGTAGTTAATTCCTAGTGCAGATTTATGGAAAGGGCTTTCCATCGTTAACATGAAGAATATACGGCATCTTATATGGTCTCCGGGATCAGATTGGCCAAACGATGTTTAGCCGATCTTAAAATCTGGGATCGTCGGCACTGGCGGAGGTTTTTCAGAGTTGGTCGCATTGCCTGAAGCTGATGCCAATTGGCAATTTCGGAGTGGCATTTTTATTAAATTGAAGCTGTTAAGAACGATTGGAGCTTATGCAATCTGAAATGGCGCTATATAGGCGTGTTTTATGTTCGAGGTGCATTTTAGCGTTGATCTCGTCTTTTATAGTCGCCTCTTGTGATGCTTTGTCCCTTTTGACTTGAGAATCGGATATCAAGGAGTAGGACGTTGGGTAAATGCAGATCTATGTTACCAGCTATGAGCGAGGAGCAAAGCTACCAGAAAACAATTTTCAGATTTTACGAGCAAATATGAGACTGTTTGCCAAGATAAGAAGCGCTATAAGAGCTGCTGGGATACCATGGCAGATGTTTTTGGTGGGGGCTTCTAAATCGGCTGTGTTCTCAAAGCCAATGACATTCAACTTCTGCCAGCAGGGATTGCCGTCCCTGATTTTATATTGGAGGTTTCTTTATTGCGTTGGCGTCGATTTGTGTGTCGCTTCTGTTTTTCCAAGGAAAAGAACACAGAGAGTTTGAAAATTTCCGAAGGACATATATACAAATATTGCAAATCAAAATATCGGCAAACTGCTCGGTGTTGTAAATTAAGATTCATATAAAAATCGAAATCGAAGGGAGATAATCGTATGGCTACAGCTTTTATTAAATTCGCATTGATGCCGATATCAAATGTGAGGCAACAACGCTCTTTAAAAGCCTTGGTATGGATATGTCGAGCGCGGTGAATCTCTATCTGCGTCAGTGCGTTCTTCGCGGGGAATTGCCCTTTTCAGTGGATTTGCCGCAATACAATGACAAAACAATCAGCGCGATTGCGGAGGCCAGAAGAATATCCCGCGACCCTAATGTCAGGGGATATGATAATGTGGAAGGGTTAATGGCTGCGCTTGATGACTGATCAGCTGAGATATTGGAGTAGAGATGCGTTTTACGCTCTGCCGCAGTGGCGATGTAAAGCTGGATTGCGACTGTATCTCTCTGATGTCCTTTGCTCTGTGCTATTTGTTTGAGTATTTGCTAATAAGTGCGCTTTCCTTTTTGGTATTTGGGGCCTTATGAAAAGCTGCCTATTTTGAATAACATAGCTGAGATTTGATTTAATAAAAAACGGGGCTACTTAAGCCCCGCTGATATTAATAAGGACATTTTCTATTTTCCCTCAAAGTATGCCTTTGCATTGTTGAATGAGATGTCCTTTACAATCTTTCCAAGCATTGCTTCATCATCTGGTATTTCGCCATTCTCAGTCCACTTTCCAATGATGTTGCAGAGTATTCTTCTGAAATACTCGTGTCTTGGGTAGGATAGGAAGCTTCTTGAGTCGGTTAGCATGCCGATAAATGCAGGAAGCATCCCAAGATTGGCAAGAATCTTCATCTGGTCTGTCATACCATCTCTGTGATCGCAGAACCACCATGCAGATCCAAGCTGGATCTTTCCCTTTATGCCGTCGCCCTGCCAGCAGCCCATCAATGTTCCAAGAGAGTAGTAGTCCTTTGGATTTAATGAATAGAAGATTGTCTTTGGAACGTCGTCGCTCTCGCTTAGATTTCCGAAGAACATTGCAACGCCTTCAGCAAGGTCCTTGTCATGAGAGGCATCAAATCCAGTGTCTGGTCCGAGCATTTTGAACATAGTCTTGTTGTTGTCTCTGATAGATGCAAAGTGGCACTGCATGGCAATGTCTTTTTCCTTGTACATCTTTGCAAGAGCGGTAAGAACGTATGTCTTATATGCATCGACTTCCTCGTCGCTCAAGGCCTCTGAGCTGATTTTCTTCTTGAATATCTCGTTTACTGCCTTTGGATCGAGGAATGTATGGGGACAGGTCTCAAGTGCATGATCTGATGCCTTGCAGCCCATCTCAACAAAGAAATCGAGTCTCTTGTCCAGAGCCTTGATAACGTCATCTGCGCTCTCAATCTTTATTCCGGCTGCGTCAGATAGCTTTTTGATGTAATCTGCAAAATCCGGCTTGTTTATATTAAGGGCCTTATCGGGTCTGAAGGAGGGGATTACCTTAGCCGGGCACTTGTCCTCCTCTTTGATCTTGATGTGCCACTTCAGGTCATCTGCTGGGTCATCTGTGGTTCCAACTGCATATACATTGAATTTCTTCATGATCCCCCAAACTGTGAGGTCGGGATCATTCTGAAGTTTCTTGTTGCACTCCTCGTAGATCTTCTTTGCGTTCTCCCTGTTGAGAATGTCGTATATGCCGAAATATCTCTGAAGCTCTAGATGGGTCCAGTGATAGAGTGGGTTTCCAATTAGGTTCTCCATGGTCTCTGCCCATGCAAGGAACTTATCGTACTTATCTGCATCTCCGGTAATCAGCCTCTCTGGGAAGCCGCAGGTTCTCATCTGTCTCCACTTGTAGTGATCTCCGCCAAGCCAGATATCGGTGATGTTGTCGAATCTCTTGTTCTTTGCAATCTCCTCTGGAATTAGGTGGCAGTGATAGTCAAAGATTGGCATGTCTGCTGCGTAATCGTGATAGAGCTTCTGGCTCGTTTTTGTTTCAAGCAAAAAGTCTTTGTCCATGAATTTTTTCATAGTATTACACCATCCTTGAATAATGATATTTCAGCGTAGCCGTTGATTTCGTTTTTAGTCTGCTTCTCGCCGTTGGCAATCTCGGTAATGAGTTGGACGAGGCTATTAGTGACATCCTCTGCGTCTTTCTTTAAGAGCTCTCCTGCATTGAAGTCAATCCAGTTTGGCTTTCTTTGGGCGAGAGTTGGGTTTGTTGCGATCTTCACTGTTGGAACTGGAGCCCCAAGCGGAGTGCCCCTTCCGGTTGTAAAGAGAATCATATGTGCTCCAGCTGCAGTCTGGGCCGTAGTGGATACAATATCATTTCCCGGACCCAAGAGTAGGTTAAGGCCTTTTTCCTTTACCCTGTCGCCATACTTCAGTACAGCGCATACTGGAGCAGTGCCGCCCTTTTGCACGCAACCAAGCGATTTGTCTTCCAGTGTTGATATTCCGCCAGCCTTATTTCCAGGAGAGGGATTCTCATAGACAACTTGGTGATGCTCTACAAAGTAGTCCTTAAATGAATTTATGAGGTTTACCACCTCTTCATAGACTTCTTTGTTTATGGCCCTGTTCATAAGCATCTGCTCAGCGCCGAACATCTCTGGTACCTCTGTCAGGATTGCGGTTCCTCCCATGGCTGTGAGCCTATTGCAGAATCTTCCAACCAGTGGATTTGCCGTTATGCCAGAGAATCCATCAGAGCCGCCGCACTTGAAGCCAACAATGAGATCGCTCATTGGAGAGGCAGTTCTCTCATCGCCTCTCATCTCATCAGCAATCTTCTTCATCTCCTCTTTGCAGAATTCAATCTCATCCTCGTGCTCTTGCGCTATGACAAACTTGACTCTCTTTTCATTGACTTTTCCAACGAGTTCCTTGAAAGAGTCCATAGTGTTGTTTTCGCATCCGAGTCCAAGCACTAGGACACCGCCTGCATTTGGATGATGAACCAAGTCGGCAAGTATCTTTCTGGTGTTCTCATGGTCTTCGCCCATCTGCGAGCATCCATAGGGATGAGTCCAGGCATGAACGCCGTCTTTTATGCCTAGGCTCTCATTGCCCCATCTTTCAAGTTCTTTTGAGATGCCATTTACGCATCCTACTGTTGGAACTATCCAAAGCTGGTTTCTGATGCCGATTTTTCCATCCTCTCTCTTGAAGGCCTTAATTACAGGAACCTCGCTTTCCCATTTCTTCTGCTCTTCTTTGAAGGATTCTAGGTTCTCTTTTGCAGCCTTTTCATCGTAGGTGTATTCAGCGCTCTCCGAAAGCAGTGTGTGTATGTTGAATGCATGCACATGCTCGCCGGTTGATATATTCTCTTTGGTCTCTCCAATTGGGAAGCCATACTTTATTATCTTCTCGCCTCTTTTGATGTCTTTGATGGCGACTTTATGGCCTGCAGGCACATCTGTGACAAGGGTGAATGTCTTTCCGTCTAGTGAAATGACATCACCTTTGGTCAAGGCTGAAATGGCAACGGCCACGTTGTCTTGGCCGTTAATCTTAATTAACTTGCTCTCCATCATATCCCCCGTTGATTTCTATAGCTCTTTAATTGTCTTTTCTATTCCCTGATCCCAGATTTTGAAGAGGTAGGAAGCGACCTTTTCCTCGAGTCCTGGAACCTCAGTAAGGTCAATTCCCCACCATGAAGCATCAGATAGCACGCTCTTTGCTATCTCATTGGATTTGCAGTGATTGCACTTGTACTCTTTTGAATACAGCTCATTGAATTTCTCGAGAATCTCGGGATTGTCCTTGATCTCATACTCCTTTCCATCTCTCATTCCAATAAGGGCACTCTTATCTTTGCTGAATTTGCCCTCATAGAATGCAATTAAGGATGCTAGTGAGAAGGTAAGTACGCTTGGTAGCTCTCCATTCTTTTCATAGTAGCCTAAGAGTGAAGGGAGGTCTCTTGTCTTGAACTTCGATACGGAGTTGAGAGATATCGAGAGAAGAAGATGCACGATATACGGATTCGAGAATCTCTCAAGTACGTCTTTTGCATACTGTATGAGTTCATCCTTATTTCCATCCATTGATGGGATGATCTCATCGAAGAGTCCCTTCTCAAGCATTGGTCTGATAAGTGGGCTCTTCATGCACTCTTCAACTGTATTGAGTCCAGAGAGATATGCAGCGAGAACCATCATCGTATGCGAGCCATTGAGGATCCTTACCTTTCTTGTTCTGTAGAAGGACATATCGTCGGTCCAAATGACATTTAAGCCAGCCTTGTCAGTAGGCAGTACGTCTTCATGTGTCTTCTTATGGCACTCGATTACCCAGAGCAGGAATATCTCAGCAGTATCGAGAAGATTATCCTTATAGCCGAGCTTCTCGCAGATTGCATCTGCCTCTGCTCTTGGATAGCCTGGTACGATTCTGTCTACGAGAGAGTTGCAGAAGTCGCAGCTCTCATTGAGCCAAGAGATAAACTCCTTCTCGAGTTCCCACTCTTTTGCATATCTTTCGACAATCTCTTTTAAAACATCGCCGTTCTTGTCGATAAGCTCACATGGAATGACGATTATTCCCTTGTCCTTCGCTCCATTGAATGTCTTGAATCTTTTGTAGAGTAGGGCACAGACCTTTGCTGGATATGATACCTGAGGCTTATCATCGAGCTTGTCGCCTTCATGGTATGCGATTCCCGCTTCGGTTGTATTTGATATTATCAGCTTCAAATCGGGGTTATCTGCTTGTTTGATGTACTGATCATAGTCATCGTAGGGGTTGATGCATCCGCTGACAGAGGTAATCTGTCTGAATTCTTCTACGGGCTTTCCATTCTGAACGCCCCTGAGAATCGTAGTGTAGAGGCCCTTCTGATCATTGATCATGTCGCATAGTCCATTCTTTAGCGGCTGAACTAGCATTACATCGCCATTGAAATCGCTTTTTTCATTCAGTTGGTCGATTATCCAATCGACAAATGCTCTAAGAAAATTGCCCTCTCCATACTGAAGGACCTTTACCGGTCTCTTTTCTTTTTTGGCTACTTCGATAATGTTTTTCATGCATCTCCTCCAATTCCATTTCGTTGAAATGGAATCACTTTAAATTGTAGTTTACCCGTTTTCTCTATGTCAAACTTCCCGGCTATTTGGTGCTGTAAGGTTGAATTATTTGTCGGAAAAATGACTATAAGTTAAAAAATGACGCTATAGTACAAAAAAAATTCACAAATTTCAAACATTGCTTTATACTGTGCTCGATAAGGGGTGGTTTGTGGGGAAAAGAACCGGATTTGTACTGGCTACGATACATCAGGGATCTAGCCTTTCGATGTGGAAAACAATTGCATCGGAGGCGGAAAAGAGGCCCAATGATGTGCTATTTGTTTTCCCCGGCGGCAGAATAGACAACTCTGTATCGAATGAATTTCTGCGAAATGAGATCTATTCTCTTGTAAATGGATCTAATTTGGACACGGCTATTGTATGGAGCTCTTCGATAACCGGCGAGAAGGGCATTGATGCCACTGTCGAGCTTGTTGAGAAGATAATATCAAGCGGAATACCAGTTGTTTCCCTAGGCTATACCATTGATGGAATACCATCGGTGGATTTTAATGCGTATTCGGGTGTATTTAGCGAGGTTTGCCATTTAATCAGAGTTCATGGAGCAAGAAAGATAGCCTTTTTGCGGGGTCCTAACTCTCATCCAAGCGCTCCTGTGCGCTTTCAGGCTTATAAGGATGCCCTTCAGAGAAATGGAATAGTCTTCAATCCTCTCTTGGTCTCATCTCCGTCAGATTGGGTTGACGGCGGGAAGGCGATCAGAGAACTCGTGGAAGGCAGGGGACTGGTTCCCGGAATTGATTTCGATTCACTTGTCTCTCCTTCGGATATGATGCTTCTCTGGGCAGTGAAGTACCTTGAGAGCAAGGGAGTCTCAATTCCCAGGGAAGTCAGAGTCGCAGGTTTCAATGATACCGTGGAGAATAGCCTTAACAGCGTAGAGACCACTACGGTGAAAATGCCTATAAGAGCCCTCGCCACCACTGCATATACTCTTTCTCAGGAGATAGTCGAGTATCCTGAGGACCTTCATGCGAGCATTATACTGCCAACAGAGCTCATTCTTAGAAAGAGCTGCGGATGCTCCAATTCATTTGGCGGTTTTGAGAATGCATCCAAGACCATTTCCGATTGGGATTCTCTTTCTAAGTGGCTTCAGAACAGAATAGACAACGAAGCTGGAGTTAAGACGCTTATTGAACTATTGGAGAAGCTATATATACATGGATGGTTCATGAAGCAGGAGGGGCCCTATCCAATATCTCGGCTTTTGGACAAGTATTTCTCCAATGGAGGAAAGGCAGACCTTCTTTTTGAGAGCATGGATTTGGCTGAGAAGGTCTTTAAGGCAGAGCCATTGGCGCTGGATGCAAGAGAGCTTATACATTATCTGGCAATCCACTTTACCAATAGATCGAATAATCTGGTGAATTTCGAAGACAGGATGCAAAGAGAGGTGATGGATAAATTCAAGATGGAGCTTTTGGCAATTAGCTCTATTGAGGATTTGATCGATAGACTGCAGCACTCTCTTCCATCTCTCGGGATCAGAAAGGCATTTTTGATTCTTAAAAAAGACGAAGAGACCTCTACATTCGCTGGTGGCTTCGAGTGCAATATCAAACTTGATAAGGGTGTTGATTTTCCGTCAAATCTCATAATTGACCCAGAGCATTCGATATCCCTGGAAAGTGGCGTATATATTATTGAGCCCCTTATTTATAACAACAATTATATTGGATATCTGATTATCTCAGCAAATTCCAGGCATGATGGAATCGTCTTGGAGGATATAAGAAATGTCATATCTGCCTCTTTGAAGGGGATTGAGCTATTTAAGGTAGCTAGCCAGAAGAGCTATGCGGCAGAGGCTGCGGAGATACAGTCTCAGGAGTTCTATGCAAAGCTCTCCGAGGGTCTCAGGGGGCCTCTTGGCGATATTCAGAGAATGGCTGATGAGGATTTGAATGTTCATAGGGAGGACATAAGAAACTCCGCTACGGCAGCTCTTCATATGCTTGAGCTTGCACTGGCAGAGAGAGGGGATTTGAATCTTTCAAAGCACTTGGTGCCTGGCAGTGAGATAATCGGCTTGATTAGGCATTCTGATAGACTTGATATTGAAGCGCCAGATCTAATGCCTGCCTTGGAGATAGACAAAGAGACGTTTTCAAAGATATTCACCGCTCTTATTGATTTGATTTATCCTCGTGAGAGCGAAAGTGCTCCGAAGATAAAGATATCTCTGAAGGCAACATCAGTTGAGTTTGCACTCACCGGGGGCTGGGATCAGAGTCTTTTGGAGCAGAATTCGACCCTTTTATATGCAGAGAAGCTGGTTTTGATGCATTCTGGCTCCTTTGCATTCTCCACAGAGTCTATCATTCTCAATTTCCCATATCCATCGCTCTCAGGAGTTCTGTCAATACCTGCAAATTGCGGTAAGGTTGTCTATATTAGGGGCGGCGAGACTCAGATTCCAAGACTCTCAAGCGGAACTGAAATTATGGAAATTACAGAGAGCGACTTGGTGCTTCAGGGCTTTAAGTTCCCTTCAGAGGCTGTCTCTATTATGTGGGATGTCTCTGTAGAGTACTATTCCTCGAGAATCGTGCTTAATCTCTTGAGAAACCACGTGGATACAAAGAGCCTTCCATTTATATGCTTTGGGATCAAGAAAGAGGCGCCATCTCTTTTTGCTGCTCTTGAAGGCACTGTCGACAAGAGCGATAAATCGATTATCTATTCAATTGGGGCCTTCCCCAGTTCATTTAATAAACTCAGAGAGTTTGCAACGGTCATTGAACTATCTACATATGCGGATGCAGAAGATGTGGAAAATGAGGGAGCATTGGTTTTTGTCTATGACCTTCCGCTTGAAGGCGTGGTAAAGCTGAGAAATTCCCTGAAGTTCTCTCGAACCCCGATAATTGTGATAAAGGATCAGTTCTCATTGGAGGATGCAGAGATGCTTTCGGATGTGCCGAATGTTCTCTTTGCAAACACATGTATTCTCGAGAGCGATGACTTTAACGCAAGAGTGCTTGGCATATTCGGTGGCGGTGAGCTTCTTCCGCCTCTAACGAGCGCATTGGTCAAGAAGGCGATTGTCTATCTTAACAAGAATGCCTCTTCCCAGATTTCCCGCTGGCAGCTTGCTGCAGCGGTAAATATAAGCGAGGATTACCTTACTAGGATATTCCGAAGGGAGACGGGAATATCGCCTTGGGATTATCTGAATAGGTACAGAATTCAAATGGCCTCCAGGCTTCTTACGCAGACAGGACTCTCGATAAATGAAATTGCAAAAGAGACAGGTTTTCAGGACCAGGCTTACTTCTGCAGAGTCTTCAAAAAGGTTAAAGGCTTCCCCCCTGGGAAGGTGAGACAGCGTTTCTAATCCATTCTTTTAGTCGTTATTGTACAAGGCTTGGTTTGCATTATTTGATATTCCCACAATACACTTTAATTTGAGGTGGACGTTATGAAAAAAACCAGTCAGCCTGTTGTTACTACCACAAAATCGGGCTTGGCGGTCTCTCAAGAGGCTGCTGCAGTCTACAAGGCTAGGAACAAGGCTAAACTTGGTGCGGAGATTAAAAGACATGCAGGTGTCTATCTTCTCGCCATTATTCCAGTGGCTTACTACATCGTTTTCAAGTATGTTCCCATTTGGAATGCCCAGATTGCCTTTAAAGACTTTATGGCAAGGCAGGGAGTTCTTGGATCGGCATGGGTTGGCCTGGCTAACTTCAAAGAATTCTTCAATTCTTTCTATTTCTGGTCACTGATTAGAAATACAGTCATGTATAGCGTGGGTAAGCTCTTGCTCTCACTCCCGCTCTCCATTATTTTGGCTATTGCCATCTATGAATGCACAAGGCCTATTCTCAGAAAGATAGTCCAGACATTGGCATATCTGCCTCACTTCTTGTCTTGGGTTATCATGTACGGTATTCTCTTGGCCCTTCTTGCTCCTGGCGATGGTGTTGTCAATGATGTTATCAAGGCAATTAGAGGTACTAATGTAGGTTTTGATTTCTTGACCAGTACAAAGGCTTTCCCATGGGTTGTTCTTTTCTCTGATGCCTGGAAGGAGATGGGATGGTCAGCGATTATCTTCATTGCGGCCCTTATGGGAATTGATGGTTCGCTCTTTGAGGCTGCCATGGTTGAGGGTGCAAATAGCTGGCAGAGAGTTTGGTATATAACCCTTCCTGCAATCAGACCTGTTATCGTTACCGTTCTCATTCTTAAGCTCGGAACAATTCTTGACGCAGGATTCAACCAGATATTCATGCTCTATTCGGCGCCTGTATATTCTGTCGCGGATATTATAGATACGTGGGTTTATCGATCGGGTCTCTTGGAATTCAAGTTCGGACTTGCTACGGCAGTTGGACTTTTCAAGGGTGTCTTCGGAATGCTGCTCGTATTCCTGTCGAACTTCATCTCGAAGAAAGTCAGCGAGACTGGAATTTTCTAGGAGGATACTATGGCAGAAGCAGTAGCAAAGGCAAAAAAGCAGAAGGCTCCAAGAAACCTGAAGCCGGAGTCAATGAACAAGAAAGTAAAGCTCACAGCAGCCGACCATGTATTCAATATCTGCGTGAATATATTCATGATTCTGACGCTGATTGTGATTTTCATTCCTCTTTGGTCTACATTCGCACTTTCATTTAGGTCGAATACATATCTTCATTCTCAGTTCAGAGGAATGTTTGAAGTATGGACATGGGTGCCAGATGCATATAAGGCCCTGTTGGGAAATGCAGGATTTATTGATGCATTCATCTCGTCATTCATGATTCTTATCGGCGGTGTTGTATGTGCTCTCATCCTTACAATCCCTATGGCATATGTACTCTCAGTACATACCCTTCCAGGCAGAAAGTGGATCAATATCCTTATAATGATTCCATACGTATTCAACGTTGGTATGATCCCAGCCTACCTCCTCGTAAAGGGAATTGGGCTTATTGGACACATTCCAGCAGTATTTCTTCCGGGTGCTATATCCACATATAACTGTATAATCATGAAGCAGTTCTTTGAGGGTATTCCTAATGACCTTAAGGAATCAGCGAGAATCGATGGATGCAATGAGATTCAGATTCTCTTCAAGATAATGCTTCCTCTTTCGAAGGCAATTATCATGACAGTAGGTCTTTTTTACGCAGTATCATTCTGGAATGACTTCTTCCATGCAATGCTCTATCTCAGTGGAACACCTGTTAAGATCTTTGGATGGAACATGATTGACTCCAACTACCCACTTCCAATACTTCTGAGAAATATCCTCATGGCATCTGGAATGAATGAGTACGTAGAGGTCAACGCATTCGGAAATGCACCTGTTCAGGCAATCAAGGCCGCATCTGTATTCATGAGTGCTATTCCTATGATTATCGCTTATCCGTTCATCCAAAAGTACTTCACAAAGGGTACTCTTGCTGGCGCTGTTAAGGGTTAATTTCAAATTGTGTTTAGAGGGCTGCTTTTTGGGTAGCCCTTATTGTAGTCAAATAGTAATTAGTTAAGGAGTGTTTAAATGAAGAAACTATTAACTGCTCTTTTTGTGGTGCTCGCATGCGTAACACTGTTCTTTGGTTGTAAGAAGGACAATGCTTCTAGCTCAACAGCAGCTCCGGCAGCTTCAACAGCAGCTGCTAGCTCAAGTTCAAGTTCAAGTGCAAGCTCATCATCAAAGAGCGCAAAACTTACACCGATCAGCGTTCTCTATGGCGCATCGGTAACAGAGGCCGGTGCACTTCCAAGTGATTGGCCAGGATACGATGTTCTTAAGAATGAGCTCGGACTCGATGTGACTTTCACAGCTCTTCCATCAAGTGCTAATGACCAGGCTCAGAGAATCCAGGCCATGGGTGCTGCAGACAACCTTCCTGATATCTTCCAAGTTGATAGAAACGTTCTCACCAACCTCGTAAGACAGGGTCTTGTCGCTGAGGTAGATGACATGTATGCAATGATGCCTCACAGAACTGAGATGCTCTATGATGAGAATTCAATTGCCCACACAACAATCAACGGCCACAGCTATGGTCTTGCCTCACCTGGCTCAATTGCTGGAAACGAGGGACTTTTGATCAGAAAGGACTGGCTTGACAATCTCGGACTCGATGTCCCGACAACTCTTGATGAGCTTTATGATGTAATGGTCGCATTTACAAAGGACGATCCAGATGGAAACGGCAGAAACGATACATATGGCTATGGCGCATATATCGAGACCAACACATCTGATAAGGGCTATCCAGGATCAAGACTCCTCCCAATTCTCGGCGCTTTCGGAGTTGAGGGAATTTGGGATATGACAGAGGAGAATGCTGGACTCAATATCTATAAGCCAGAGTTCTACGATGCAATTGCATTTATCAAGAAGATGCATGATGAAGGCATCATCGATCCTAACTGGCTCAGCTATGGAAAGGATGACTTCAGAGCAGCTTGGAAGCAGGGAAGATTCGGAATCATGAAGGAGCAGAATGCTGCTTATGCTTCAGAGTCCAACTATGCTCCATTCGATAAGAATTTCCCAGATGGCGAGTGGATCATCATCGATGCTCCAATCGGACCAAACGGCGATCAGTCAATTGGACCATGGGATATGTCTTACAGAATCTACGCAATCAGCCAGAACGCTGTTGACGAGGGAAAGACCGAAGCTATTACCAAATTCTTGGAGTGGATGAGCTCAGACGAGGGCTACATGCTTGCTGGATTTGGTGAAGAGGGGGTCAACTATGTTCTTGATGAGAATGGACTTCCTGTCGCTGGAGACCTTGGAGATATGTCTTACACAGGATCTAAGGGGCAGGTCTATACTCAGCTCAGAAACATGGTATTCTACAACGGAGATATGGAGCTTGCTTCCAGATATCCAACCTACACAACAGAGTCAGGCAAGGAGATGTCGGCTCTTAAGGCTCTCAGAGAGATGCAGGCCCTTACATGGACACCGCAGGTTGGAGTATCAACTCTCCCAACACCTTCTGCAGACGTTCAGAGATACTACGAGCAGAGCCTCGCAGAGTTCATCACTGGCGGAAGAGCCCTTACTCCTGAGAACTGGCAGGCATTTATTGATCAGTTCAATAGAATTGGCGGAAAGGCTTGGAATGACCAGGGCGTTCAGTGGATGAAGGACAATAACCTCTTAACAAAGTAAGTTATTAACTCTAGACATGGCCGTCTTTCGGGACGGCCATTTTCATAAGGACAGAAACAATGGCAAAAGATCAGCCTCTTTCTATGAAAATGGTCAAAAGCGTTGAGAAGCGCTACAGACCAGGTATGATGAAATGGCACTATGAGCACGGCTTAGTGCTTCTTGCATCCCTTAGGGCTGCAAAGCTCCACAATGATGACTCAGTCTATCCTTGGGTCTATTCAATGTATGATCCGATGATTGCAGAGGATGGGACTATCGCTACATATAGAGAGGGAGAGTTCAACCTCGATCAGATCAATGCTGGAAGAGCTCTCTTTGAGCTCTATGACAAGAGCGGCGAGAAGCGTTTTGAGAAGGCTCAGGATAAGCTTAAGAGTCAGCTGATTAAGCAGCCAAGGTGCCTTAATGGCGTTTACTGGCATAAGGAGATATATCCATGGCAGATTTGGCTAGATGGCCTATACATGGAGGGGCCCTTCAACGCTGAATACGCAAAGCGCCATAATGATGGAGAGGCCCTTGATGATGTTGCTCAGCAGCTTATTACTACATATGAAGTCCTCAAAGAGGAGGACACAGGGCTCTTAAAGCATGCCTTTGATGAATCTAGAGGACAGCGCTGGAGCGATATCAACACCGGAAGGTCTCCCCATTACTGGTCTAGGTCAATTGGCTGGTATCTGATGGCTATTGTCGATGTTCTGGACTATCTTCCTGAAGACCACAAAGAGAGAGATAGGCTCATCAAGATACTCCAAAGCGTCTCAAAGGCTCTTCTGAAGTATCAGGATAAGAGCGGAATGTGGTATCAGGTTCCTGATGAGGGCGATAGGGAGGGCAACTACCTTGAGACCTCAGGAACAAGCATGTTTGCATATACATTCTACAAAGGAGCGCGTTTAGGATACCTCGATAAGTCCTATAAGGATATAGCAGATAAGGCTATCGAGGGCATAAAGAAGACCTATCTCACCGAAGAGAATGGAGAGTATCACTTGGGCGGAATCTGCTTTGTGGCTGGTCTTGGAGGAAATCCATATAGAGATGGATCCTTTAAATACTACATACAGGAAAAGATAGCGACTGACGACTTTAAGGGCGTTGGTCCATTTATTCTCGCTCTTGTTGAAAGCGAGAGATAGACAAAGCCGCCTTCGGGCGGCTTTGTCTCCAATGTGAAACTTTGATAAGTCACTAATGGCCGCATGCGATAATGTCGCTTATTTATTTTCTTATATAGCAAATAATTATAATTTTTAAAGGTGCAATTTGTTGCCGCCGTCTTGTTTGACAGAAGAATATATACAAGTTAGAATTTTTCCATACAAACTTGAAAGGAGTTATAGATGAAAAAGTTTTTGGCTTTTGCTCTAGTACTTGTTTTTTCAGTAGCGCTTTTTGCTGGTGGCAATAGCGAAACTAAGAGCGATTCCGCTGCTCTTATGGTAGGTATGGTTACCGACGCTGGTACTGTTGATGATAGATCATTCAACCAGGGCGCTTATGAGGGAGTTACCGCTGCTGCTGAGGAGCTTGGACTCAAGAGCACATATCTCAGACCTAACGGAACTACAACAACTGATTATCTTACTGCAATGAATGACCTCTATGATTCTGGCTACAGATTCATTGCTTGCCCAGGTTATCTATTTGCAGAGGCAGTTGGCGAGGCTCAGGAGATTCATCCAGACCTTAACATTGTCATTATCGATGATCCACTTGATGCAGGAATTGGTCCTAAGACTGTTGCTGTTACCTATAAGGAGCAGGAGTCAGGCTTTTTGGCTGGCATTGCAACAGCTCTCAAAATTCAGGACGGTTCAGTAGGATTTGTCGGCGGACTTGAGATCCCATCAGTTCAGAAATTCAATTGGGGATTCCAGCAGGGCATCAAGTATGCAAACGACAACCTTGGAACCAAAATCGAGATGGATCCATCTAACTTTGTCTACTCAGGATCATTTGCTGACTTGGCACTTGGACAGCAGCTTGCAAATACAATCTATTCAAAGGGTGTTGATGCTATCTTCGCAGCAGCTGGCGGTACAGGCGTTGGAGTTATCAATGAGGCCAAGAATCAGAGACTCTCTGGAAAAGATGTTTGGGTAGTTGGCGTTGATGTTGACCAGTACGAGGTTGGCGACATGGGCAATGGCCAGAGCGCAGTTTTGACATCTGCTATGAAGAACGTCAAGGGCGTTGCTTATGACATGGTTAAGGCTGTCTATGCAAACGATGGAACATATCCAGGTGGACAGCATGTTATCTACGGTATTGCAGAGGGAATGGTTGGAATTCCAGATTCGAACCCGAACCTCACTCCAGAGATAGAAGCGAAGGTTGCCGAGGTAGCTTCTCTTGTACAGTCTGGAAAGATTGCAGTACAGGACAACGGAAACGGTCTAATTAAATAAGAACTATAGATTTAGTGAAGGGCGCCTGATTAAAAGGCGCCCTTTTCGGATTTTCCTTTTATATCTCAGTGGAGAAATATGAGTTACGTTATTGAAATGCTCGGGATTCGAAAAGAATTTCCGGGAATCGTTGCCAACGACAATATAAATCTCAGGGTAGAAGAGGGTGAGATTCACGCTATTCTCGGAGAGAATGGAGCTGGCAAATCAACACTGATGAGCATTCTTTTTGGGCTCTATCAAGCAGATAGGGGCATAATCAGGGTTCGTGGCAAGGAAGTTCACATAAAGAGCCCAAATGATGCCTATGACCTTGGTATTGGCATGGTGCACCAGCATTTTCAGCTTGTGCATAATTTCACCGTTGCCGAGAATATCATACTTGGCAAAGAGGGAGGTTTTGTCTACGACATCAAGAAGGCCTCCAAGAAAATCAAAGAGCTAAGTGAGAAGTATGGGCTAGCTATAGAGCCCGATATGATTATTGAGGATATAACTGTTGGAATGCAGCAGCGAGTAGAGATCCTTAAGATGCTCTATAGAGATGCTGATATTCTCATATTCGATGAGCCTACGGCGGTTCTCACTCCGCAGGAGATAGAGGAGCTTATGCAGATAATGAGAAATCTTGCAGCAGAGGGCAAGTCCATTATCGTTATTACTCATAAGCTTGATGAGATTAAGGCTGTTGCTTCTAAGTGTACGATAATAAGACGAGGCAAATTCATAGACGAGGTAGTAGTAAAGGATACATCTGCCTCTGAGATGGCTGCCATGATGGTAGGCCGTCCCGTTAATTTTGTCGTTGAGAAGAAGCCTATTGAAAGGGGAGAGGTTGTACTTGCTGTTAAGGACCTATGTGTCATGAATGCAAAGAAGGTCCTTGGTGTAAAGCATTTCAGCCTTGAGGTTCATGGCGGTGAGATTGTGGGTATTGCCGGAGTCGACGGAAATGGACAGTCTGAGCTCATTGAGGCAATTACTGGACTAAGGCCCATTCATAGCGGTGAGATCTATTTCAATGGTGAGAATATAACAAGCTATTCAATTAAAAAGCGAAATGAGATGGGGCTTGGGCATATTCCAGAGGACAGGCAGAAGAGAGGCCTTATTCTAAATGCTCCGCTTACAACTAATATGGTTATCAAGGAGTACTATAAAAAGACCTTTTCAAATGGCTCAATACTCAATTATGGCGCAATAAATAAGTATTCTCAGGAGATAATCGATAAATTCGATGTCAGGTCCGGTGAGGGTATTAATTCTCTGGCTGGAAAGCTCTCTGGTGGAAATCAGCAGAAAGCGATTATTGGAAGAGAGATTACTCCAGACCCGGATCTCCTGATTGCGGTTCAGCCAACCAGAGGTCTGGATGTCGGAGCAATTGAATTCATTCACAAGCAGATTGTCGATCAGAGAGACAGGGGAAAGGCTGTCCTTCTTGTATCATTTGAGCTTGATGAGATCTTCAATCTCTCCGATAGGATTGCTGTTATAAATGCCGGTGAGCTTATTGATGTTGTCAACACAAAGGAGACAGATGTGCATAAAGTCGGTCTTATGATGGCAGGCATCAAGTCAGACGATGGGAACAAGGAGGAGAAGTAATGGGCAGAATTTCCGATGCATTCAACAGATTCAGAGGAAGAAGCGTCGACGCATCTGGTCAGTATAGCTACTCATTTGAGGCAAAGAAGGCATCTCCTCTTCTTGTTTCGCTATCAGCTATATTTCTTGGTCTGGTTGCCGGTGCTCTCTTGATACTCTTAATAGGGGCAAATCCCATAGATGGCTACAAGAGGCTTATAACTGGAGCCTTCAATGGCTCGAGAAGATTTGCAAATACGCTTGCGATGTCCACTCAGCTTATTTTGATTGGCCTCTCGGTCGCATTTGCATTTAAGACCGGTCTCTTTAATATCGGAGGCTCTGGACAGATGCTTGTTGGAGGTATAACAGGCAGTATACTCGCACATTATCTTCCAGCCTCTATTCCAAGACCTCTCTTCTTGATAATTTTCATCTTAGCCGCAGCATGTGCTGGAGCCTTCTGGGGGTTCATATCAGGATTTTTGAAGGCAAAGTTCAATGTACATGAGGTTGTATCCTCGATAATGCTCAACTGGAGTGCCTACTGGCTTGTCTACGATTTTATTCCCAGATTCATCGTCGACCCCTCTATTGCTGTAAAATCAAAGCCAATTCCAGTAGAGAGAACACTCAGAGCTGATTGGTTCAATACCATTTTTGGCAGGGGCCAGTATCTGAATTATGGAATAATAATTGCCATAATCGCCTGTTTTCTAATCTGGTTTATACTCAACAAAACGACCCTTGGCTTTAACTTGAAGGCTGTAGGCTCAAATAGATTCTGCGCAGAGTATGCAGGAATCAAGGTAAATAGGTCGATAATCATCTCAATGTCTATCGCGGGCTGTCTCTCTGGACTTGCTGGCCTCACATATTATTGTGGGTATTCCAATATCATGGAGATGGCAAAAATGCCGAATGACGGCTTTGATGGAATTGCAGTTGCGCTTCTTGGAAACTGCACGCCAGTTGGAGTCTTCTTCGCTGCAATCTTCTTTGGAGCCTTGAAGATGGGCAAGGGAAGCCTCATAACAATAGGAATTCCTACTGAGCTAGCTGATACGATCATCGCGATTATCATCTACTTCACTGCTACAAACGTAATACTCGCAATGTTCTGGAATAGAATCTTCAAGAAGAATTTCGAGAAGAAGGAAGCAAAGCTGGTGCTTGCCTTAGATGCGCTTGGGCTTACTGGCGTTGATATAGGCAAAATAAACCCCAAGGATAGGCGAAAGTACATAAAGATGGGCAAGGAGCTCTATAAGGCCGAGAGTGCTTCTCAAAAGGCCAAGGAGAGGAGGATCTCTCTCATCGACTCGATTGAGGAGGGGGACTTTGAATCAATTGATGGCAAAGTCGATGAGGATGCTCTAAATGTTGCTCTTAAATACTATGGAAGAAAGGCTCAGAGCCTCTCTGAGCTTGAAAAGAAGGATCTGGAGAAGAAGGGTGATATTCTCAAGAGAGCGCTTCTTCTCAAGAAAGAGGAAGAGAGTGAGAGAGCGAGGGCCGATAAGCTCAGAGAGGAGCTTAAGAGGTCAGGGGAGGGTAGATAGAATGTCTGAATTTTGGAGTGTAATACAGATACTTATACCGGGCGCAATTGCGTATACTATCCCTCTTCTTATGGGCTCGCTTGGAGGTCTCTATTCAGAGAGAAGCGGAGTCACGAACCTCTGTATTGAGGGCCTGATGCTCTTTGGATGCTTCTCATCCGCTCTTACAATCTACCTTCTGCAGCAGATTCCTGGCTTTAATGCAAACCTTGCCATAGTAATCGGAATTCTCGTTGCAATGCTGATGAGCGGTATTCTCTCTCTGCTTCATGCAGTTGCTGCCATTAATCTAAAGGCCGACCAGACAATATCCGGCACTGCAATCAATATGCTTGCCTCAGGTCTTTCGCTCTTTTTGGCAAATACATTTATCGGCATTGGAAACATAACTATCAAGAGAGGCATAATCCGCTTTGATATTCCTCTTCTGTCTAAGATTCCAATTCTGGGAAAGCTCTTTTTCTCCCAGACCTATTGGACTACATGGCTTTGCCTCTTAATCTGGGGCTTCTCGTGGTTCTTGATCTATAAGACCAATTTTGGCCTTAGGCTGAGAGCCTGTGGTGAGCATCCCTCTGCAGTTGCATCTGCTGGAGTCAATGTGCACAAGATGAGGTATATCGGGGTTATATTCTCAGGGCTCTTATCAGGACTGGGTGGAGCATGTATCCTTGTGACCTATGCAGGCGAATATAACTCCGGTGCTGGCATCAATGGTCTTGGATTCTTGGCAATAGCAGCTCTGATTTTTGGGCAGTGGAAGCCGCTTGGAATACTTGGATCTACTGCTTTCTTCGGACTCTGTATGACAATTGGAAATATGGGCAGAGCCATCCCTGGAATAAACCGCATACCAATAGGAGTTCTAGGAGCCTTCCCGTACCTCATTACGCTGATTGCTCTTATTGTCACTTCAAAGAAGAGCGCTGCGCCTATTGCATCAGGACAGCCGTTCTAGCTTAATCGGGGCCTTAGGGCCCCTTTTTTAACTGAATTTGGAAATTCCGCATTCTAGCTCGTATAATCTAGTGAAAGGAGAGAAGATGGATAATTTAATTGAAAAACTTGCAGAGAGTGCCTCTTATATAAGGGAGAAGGCAGGCGATAAGAAGATTGATATCGCCATAGTATTGGGCTCCGGACTGGGAGAGCTTGCGGGTAAGATAGAAAAGCCGGTTATTATAGACTACCACGATATTCCCAATTTCCCCGTATCTACTGTTCCAGGACATAAGGGAAGACTAGTCATTGGAAGACTCGAGAATAGGCGCGTTATATGCATGCAGGGAAGATTTCACTATTACGAGGGCTGGTCTATGGCTGAGGTTGTCTATCCTATAAGAGTCTTCAAGATGCTTGGGATAAAGAATCTCTTTCTCACAAATGCCGCAGGATGCGTGAATAAGAGCTGGAAGCCTGGAGACCTTATGATCATAAAGGATCATATAAAGCTTATTGCCGATAATCCGTGCAGAGGGGAGAACTACCCTGAGCTAGGCGAGAGGTTCTTTGATATGACCAATTGCTATAGCCCAGAGCTGATAGAGGTTGCCAGGAGCGCAGCCAAGAAGGAGGGTGTGGATATAAAAGAGGGTGTATATATGCTCTTCACCGGTCCTGCCTTTGAGACTAAGAGCGAGGTAAGGGTTGCCATGCTTATTGGTGCCGATGCCGTTGGTATGTCTACTGTTCCAGAGTGCATAGCAGCCTCTCAGATGAAGATGAATACTATTGGAATATCGTGCCTGACTAATATGGGAGCAGGGCTTCAGGATAAGGCACTTGATCATATAGAGGTTATTGATACGGGCAATAGGGTAAGAGGCATATTTGAGCGCCTTGTGAGGGAAATACTTAGATCATGGCCAGAAAAGATGATTTGATGAGGACTCTCAATTTGGCTGACCTTACTGGAGAGGGCGGTTTTTACCGCTTTCTTCATTTGTTTGGAGACGAGAGCGGAATAATCGTATACATGATTACCAAAGAGAGCTTTTCTCGTTTGCATAGACTCACTAAGGATGAGATTTGGATCTATCTTGAGGGCGGAAGGGCAGAGCAGGTGGAGGTCTCTGAGGATGGAAGCGTCAAAAAGAGGATACTTGATAAGAACAATAGATTCTCTCTTGTCAAAGCCGGCGATGGCCAGGCCACTAGGCTTCTATCTGGCGAATATGCCCTCTTTGCAACGGTCATGAGCCCTCACTATGAGGATGATGATTACTCTGAGTATGAGGAGAGCTTCATACTCTCTCATCCGGAGCTTGGGAAATATCTATGAAGAGGGCTCTTCTAATTGGCGGCTCATCTCCATTGGGGATGGCAATAAGAGGGGAGCTTGAGGCCCACTCTATTTCGGTAATATCGACCTACAACGAGAATAAATGCGGTGGTGAGAGTCTCAGGCTAGACGTTACATCAGAGGAATCATTTGAGGCATTGAGAAGAGAGCTCGAGAGAGTCAACCTTGACTATATCGTCTACAATTCTGGCATCTTCACCGAATCTTCTCAGAGAAATCTTGAGACAGATGTTTTTGACAGGGTCTTTTCTGTGAATATGAGAGGCCTCTTTCTCACTTGGAAATATTTTGGGGAAAAGCTTGATGCATCAAGGGGCTCACTGGTTGCAGTCTCTTCTATGAATGCCCTTCACCCTGGCTCATCAACCTCCCATTATGATGCGTCAAAGGGAGCGCTCACTTCATATGTCAGATCTCTATCTGCAGAGACGGGGCTTAGGATAAATGCAGTTGCCCCTGGGCTTCTCTCAAGCTCGAGGATAAATAACAGCGATTTTGCAGAAAGCTTCAGAAGGCACACCCTTACTCATAGCCTTGTTGAGCTTAAGGACGTTGCATGCCTTGTTTATTTTCTTCTTAAATGTGAATCTATCTACGGTCAGACAATACTGATAGATAACGGTTACACACTTAAATGAAGATACTTGGGATTTCTGATAATACAGATACTCTTATCTACAGCTCAATAGCAAAAGACCTCTACAAAAATGTGGATTTGGTCGTCTCTGCCGGGGATCTTCCCTTAAGGTATTATGACTATATAGCCACTGTTTTGAATAAGGATGTCGCTTGGGTCTATGGCAATCACAATCTTGATGACTATGACCGAATGAAGAGCAGAAAATCAGATAGCTACAAGGCATTTGAGGATGTGATGAGTGGTCGACAAATTGAGTTTATGCCGCATTTTGGCGGAATGTATGTCGATGGAAAAGCACTATATGATACAAGGAACAGGATTATAATAGCGGGTCTCGGGGGCTCTATGCTCTATAATGGCGGCAAGAGCCAGTTTAGCGAGAGAGAGATGAAGAGGAGAATTTTCTGGCTCTCCTCGCGCCTTATGCAGAATAAGAGAAAGTATGGGCGCTATGTGGATATCCTTCTTACTCATGCTCCCCCAAGGGGAATAGGCGATGGGGAGGATCTATGCCACAGAGGCTTTGAATGCTTTCTGGATTTCATGGATAAGTACAAGCCCAAATATCTTCTTCATGGCCATGTGCATCTAGAGGATATGAATGCAAACCGAACGACTCTCTATAACGAAACGAAGGTAGTCAATATCTATAAGAGCTACATTATCGACGATCCTGCTCTTGGGGAGGACTAATGGCGGGATATTCTCAGAATGAAGCTCATGCTGACTTTTCCAAAGCCAAGGGAAAGGCACGCCTTCAGGGGCTTATAAATTCGTTTCAGTGGAAGAGCAACGATCTTCTCAGCTGGTATGAAGTAACCTCTATTATAAAGCCAAAGAGCGAGACATATCTTGGGATGTGCACAATTCCCGTTGATAGGATAATTGGCTCTGAGGGGCGCTACAGAGACTTCTCCAGCGCATTTATGCCCAAAAGAGAGCGACTTAGGGAGCGTTGGGTAAGAATAGACACCTCGCTAATGGATGGAGTTGTCCTTCCTCCGATCTCTGTTTACTCCCTTGGCGGGTGGTATTTTGTTCGCGATGGGAATCATAGGGTATCTGTTGCAAAGGCAACGGGAGGAGAGTTTATTGATGCGGAGGTGGTCCAGCTGGACTCTAAGATTCCACTTGAGACTGGAATTACCATGAGGGAGATACGCAGGAGGGTAGTGATGTATGAGCGCGAGATGTTCCTTGAGCAGTATGGCAGCCTTCCACTGCCATTTGGAGAGATTGTCTTTACCTCCCCTGGCGCCTACCCTGAGCTCTTAAATCACATTCTTGTCCATAAGTACTATATGAATGAAGGGAGAAAAGATGAGCTCTCCCTTAGCGATGCAGCCTCTCATTGGTTTGACAATATCTATAAGCCGATTGTAGATGTTATAAGAGAGGATCATCTTCTCTCATCCTTTCCCGGCGCCACAGAGGGTGATATGTATCTTTGGATCGTAAAGCGATGGGATGAGCTTAAGCAGACTGAAGACCCCAATCTCCCAATTCAAGATGCAGTCAAGACAGTTGAGAGGGAGACTGGGGGCGCTGAGAGGATAAAGAGGTATCTAAACTACTTCTTTGACCATTTTAAGAAGCATTGATAATTGCTTCTGCCAGGTCTTCGGCAAAAAGATTTATCATCTCAGAGGGCCTATTTGGCATCATTACTCCGTCTTTGTGAATGTATGGTGCGAATTGAACTCTCCTCATCCTTTGGAGCTGAGCCCAATTGTAGAGGCATTTTGCGGTATTCTCTCCATCTTCAATTGATACGCTTGAGGAGGAGAAGCCATAGAAGAGCTTTCCTTCGAGCTCTCCGCTCTCAAATAGCGGCCAAGTGCCATCTAAGAAGACCTTTGTCTCTGCTGTTGGCATGCCAAAGACAGAGTAGGTTCCAATTAGGATGATGTCGGATTTCAAGAGCTTGGAGTTGTCAACAACTGGAAGCTCCATAATATCCTCATAGTATTCATTTACTTCGTTTCTCTTGAATGCCTCAAGGTGAAGATCGGTATCCTCTACCCTGTATAGTCTTGCATCTATTCCATTTTCGATGAGTTTTTCCTTGAAGGTTGTTCCGATTAGATATAGGTTGCCAGAGATGGAATGAATTATAATCGCAGCTCTCATTGCTTCCTCCTAATGAGAGTTTACCATGGATAGCTCTGCTATTAGAAAGCAAAGTTTTATTCGCCTTTTAATGCAGAGTCAGGAGAAAGCCGTGTAAATCCCGTTCTTCTCAGAGACGTATACCTTTCTGCTATACAGCTCAGAGAGCCTCTCTTCTGTGAGTGCTTCGCTCTTTTTGCCATCAAAGACTATAAAGCCATCTCTCATTAGAATGACTCTATCTGCCTCTGGAATAATCTCAGAAAGCTCATGAGTCACCATTATTATGTTTCTCTCTTTTGATGCGTAAGAGCTGATTGACCTTCTGAAGTCCTCTCTGGAGGGGAAATCCATACCAGATGATGCCTCATCAAGGATGAGCATCCTTGGCTGGGTTATCTCCGCTCTTACAACAAGAACCCTTCTTCTCTCTCCAGTTGATAGGGTGTCTATCCTCTTATCTCTCAGATGATATAGGCCCGCATCTTTCAGTGCCCTCTCGCCCTTTTCCCAGTCGCTATCATCCACATCATGATGGAAGTCAAATCCCAAAGAGGAGTAGAGCCCCGAAACTACAATCTCCAGGACTTTGTATCTTGTATTGCAGTAGTCATCCTCCTGGGGCGATATAAGGCCGATTCTTTTCCTAAGGTCGCTTATAATCCATTTTTCCTCGCCAAAGATCTCATTCTTGTATTCATCTCTGGCAAGAGGATATATCTTTCTTGCCATCACTCCCACTAGAGTGGATTTTCCAGCTCCATTTGGGCCGATGATGGAAATATTCTCGCCTTTTTTTATGGTCAAAGAGGCATCTTTGAGTATTTCTCTTGTGTCTCTTCTTACAGTGGCGTGCTCGATTTTGAGAGTTATATCAGACACAGCTTTAAGGATATATGAGAAAGAGGACTATATCCACTTTGACTCTATCAATCTGAGGAGAATGAATTCTTTTCCCCTTAAGTCACCGATTTTGAATATGAGGTAGTCTGCCCCCTCCCATATCAAGAACCATCCGAGAATGTTCACTGCCTCTGATAGGACTATATTCTTGACCATTCCATAGATTGAGAAGCTTAGGATAACGACTCCTGCGATAAAGAGAATGAGAGCGAGTATGTAGACGCCCTTTTTCTCCTTGATCGTCTTCTTTGCGTTCATCTTGAAGTAGCTCTTGAACATCTCTTCTTTGTCCTTGGCTCCCTCTATTGAGAACTCTTCGCTTGGAAGGATATCAGATACTGCTTCCATCAAATAGCTTACTGCCCCCTCGTTGGGCCATGAGGGGTCGTACTCCGATGATAGAGCTTCCCCTCCCATTGGAATAATGATCCTATCGCCCTCTTTCTTGAAGAAGCGGTCTCTG